>NZ_JBEZBW010000086.1:0-36080 GCF_040647305.1 Saccharothrix sp. NPDC042600
GGAAAAGCTGGTTGCCAAGAAGGGAGAAGCGCGGTTGGGCTGCGCCCAGGCCGTACGGGGAACGAACCGAGGCCCTTCCTGTGGCTTGGCAGCCCTTCGAAGAGCGTGCGCCTGCGGCGTTTAGATGGGCTGGAGTTCTTCTGATGCCTTGGCGTCGTAGGCGATCTGTGCGGTGCGGATGTCTTCGATGTGGTCTTCTGCCCACACTCGGATCGCGTCCATCAGCGCGCCCACGTTTTCGCCCAGTGGGGTCAGGCTGTACTCGACCTTCGGGGGCACGCTCGGGTACAGGTCCCGGTTCACCAAGCCTGCGCGTTCCAGGTCCCGCAGGGTTTGGGTGAGCATCTTCTGGGTGATGCCGTCCAGTCTGCGCCTCAGTTCGCCGAACCTCATCGTGCCCGGCCGGAGGGCCCCGATCACCAGGCACACCCACTTGTTGGTCAGCAGGTCCAGGACGGCTCGGGAGGCGCAGTTGCGGAGGAAGGCGTCCGCGCCGCCGTGTGCGCGCAGGTCGGGAACGGTATACATGGGGTACCTATATACCTTTCAGGTGCCTTCTTCACAACGGGTACCAGCCTCGGTGATCCTTTTCGCATGACGAAGATGCGAGCCGTCCTCCAGAACGGCCTGGGTGGCACCGAGGTGCTGGAGCAGGTCCTGACCGACAAGCCGACCGCCGGGCCGGGCAAGATCGTGGTGAAGGTGCACGCCGCCGGGATCAACCCCGTGGACTGGAAGGTCCGTGAGCACGGGTACTGGTTCGCCACGCCCCTGATCCCCGGCTGGGACGTGTCGGGCGTGGTCACCGAGGTCTTCCCCGGCGAGAACCGGTTCCGGGTCGGGGACGAGGTGTTCGGGCTGCCCGGCTTCCCCGACGTCGGCGGCGCGTACGCCGAGTACGTCACCGCGCCCGCCCGGCACTTCGCCCGCAAGCCCGCGCAGCTCGACCACGTCGAGGCCGCCGCGCTGCCGCTGGCCGTCCTGACCGCCTGGCAGGCGCTCACCGAGGCGGCGGACCTGCGGGCCGGGCAGCGGGTGCTGGTGCACGCCGCCGCGGGCGGGGTCGGGCACCTGGCCGTGCAGTTGGCCAAGGCGCTCGGCGCGCACGTCGTCGGCACCGCCAGCGCCGGCAAGCACGACCTCCTGCGCGACCTCGGCGCGGACGAGTTGGTCGACTACCGGACCGAGGACTTCACCACCATCGAGCCCGTGGACGTGGTGCTGGACCTGATCGGCGGCGACGACTACGAGGAACGGTCGATGCGCGTGCTCAAGCGCGGTGGCACCTACATCGCCGTGGCGAACCCGACCGTCGTCGACGAGCTGCGCGTCAAGGCCGAGCCGTTCGGCGTGCGCGTCGAGAGCGTCATGGTCACCGCCGACCACGCCGCGCTGGAGCAGGTCGCCGAGTGGGTCGAGCAGGGCAGGCTGCGGGTCGTGGTGGCCGAGACGTTCCCGCTGGAGGAGGTCGGCAAGGCCCACGCGCTGGGCGAGACCGGGCGGACCACCGGCAAGATCGTCCTGACCGTCTGACCCGCCTACAGGAAGGCGTTGCCGGTGGCGATCTTCGGCCGGCCCAGCGTTCCGTGCTCGCGGACCGCGGCCCGGTCGTAGACCGTCGCGGTGTCCCGGGCGATGCGGGTCCAGTCGAAGTCGGTGGCCAGGCGGGCCTTCGCGGCCTTCGCCCGGCGCACCGCGGCCGGCCGGTCGTCCAGCACCGACCGCACGGCCCGCGCCAGCGCCTCCACGTCACCGGGCGCGAAGGACAGGCCGGTGACCCCGTCCAGCACGACCTCGCCCAGCCCGCCCGCCGTGGACGCCACCAGCGGCGTCCCGGCGGCGGCGGCCTCCAGGGCCACGATGCCGAACGGCTCGTACCGGCTGGGCAGCACGACCGCGTCCGCCGCGGCCAGCACGCCCGCCAGCTCCCGGTCGGACAGGTGGCCGACGAAGTCCACCGCCCGCCGGACCTTGTGCTTGCGGGCCTGCTCCACCAGCCACTGCCCGTGCGTGCCCTCGCCGGCCACGACCAGCCGCGCGCCGCGGTGGGCGCGCCGGATGCGGGGCAGGGCGGCGATCAGGTCCTGGACGCCCTTCTCCCACTCCAGCCGGCCGAAGAACAGCAACAGCGGCGCGCCGTCCGGGCTGTACTTCGCCCGCGCCGCCGCCACGTCGTCGGAGCGCACCCGCCACCGGCGCGGCTCGATGCCGTTGTGCAGCACGGTGACCTGGTCGGCGTCCACCTCGAACAGGTGGGTCACCTCGGTGCGCATCGCCGAGGAGCACGTGATCAGCGAGTCGGCGCGGTTGGCCAGCCACCACTCCACCGAGTGCACCTGCTGGTTGAGCGTCTGCGACAGCCACCCGCTGTGCCGGCCCGCCTCGGTCGCGTGCACGGTCGCCACCAGCGGCGCGCCCGCGGCCTCGGCCAGCGCGATCGCCGGGTGGGTGACGAGCCAGTCGTGGGCGTGCACGACGTCGGGCCGCCAGCCGCGCAGCAACGCCAGGCCGGCGCGGGTCATGGCGTGGCCCATCGCGAGCGTCCAGGCCACCAGGTCGCGCTCGAACACCAGGTGCGCGGGGTCCTCGGCGACCCGGACCAGCCGCACGCCGTCCACGACGGTGTCGGTGGTGGGGTGGGTGACGGCGTCGGTCCCGGTGGGCTGGCGGCACAGCACGACCACGTCGTGGCCCTGCGCGGCGAGCTGCGTGGCCAGCGCGTGGACGTGGCGGCCCAGACCGCCCACGACGACCGGCGGGTACTCCCAGGACAACATCAGCACGCGCATGCCGCATCCTCGCATTTCCTCGAAACCCCCGTGATGGCCGAGGGAGGGCTGACGGGCAGCCCCGGGTGTACGGGGTCCTGTTCCGCACGGTGCTGATCGGCGGGCCTCACGCCAGGTCCCGCGCGTCGAGGTGGCCGAACGGGCCGTCCACCCGGCGCAGTTCGGCGGCCCGCGCGTGGCCCCGGCCGTGGCGCAGGGCGGCGGCCAGTTCGGCGAAGCGGTCCGCGTGGACCTTGGCGCGGTAGCGGGCGTAGTCGGCGGCCGAGTCCTTGGTGACCATGAACGCCCAGTCGCTGGACAGCGCCAGCAGCGCCTCGCGCACCGCCTGGTCGGCGACCGGGTCGCGGGTCGTGCCGCTCAGGTCGAGGTCCAGGAGTTCGCGCTGCACGCGGGCGTTCAGGTCCACGATGTCGGACACCTGCGGGCCGTTCCAGACGTGCCAGTCCTTGCCCGCGCCCCACGAGGACGGCGGGATCTCGACCGGCGCGCCCACGTGCCCGGCCTCCACCGCGCCGCGCAGCGTGGTCACCCGCACGCCCGCCTCGGGCAGCGCCCGCAGCACCGCCTCCAGCCACCGCGGGCCTTCGTGCCACCAGTGCCCGTACAGCTCGGTGTCGTACGCGGCGACCACCAGCGACGGCTTCCCGTGCCGCTCCTCCAGCTCCCGCAACCGGTTGACCACGTGCGCCACGAAGTCCGCGGCGTGCCGGCGCACGGCCTCCGCGGCGGCGTCCGGGTCGTAGGGCTTCTTGTCCTCGGGCGCGACGTTCTTGCCGGTCACCCGGGACGGCTTGAGCCCGCTGGGGTGGTCGTAGGTGTGGAAGTCCCGGTAGGCCGGGTCGCCGGGGTAGCCGACCTTGGGCGACCACACCCGGTAGGACACCTCCAGGTCGCGCCCGAACGCCAGCACGTCCGAGCCGCCCACCGGGCGGGCCGCGGCGGTGTCGCCGTGCAGGGACGGGCCGTCCACCAGGAACCGCCGCACGCCCGCCGCCGCGTACCCGTCCTCCAGGCCCGGCGCGTAGGCGCACTCCGGGGCCCAGATGCCCTCCGGCGCCGAACCGATCCGGTGCCGGGTGTCGGCCAGGCCGGTGCGCAGCGAGAACGCCCGCAGCCCGGGGTCGAGCAGCGGCTGGAACGGGTGCGCCGCCGGACCGCCGAGCAGCTCGACCACCCGGCTGTCCACAAGGGAGCGCAGCAGCGGCGAGAAGCCGTGCCGCCACTTGGTCTCGAACGTCTCCAGCGCCCACTTCGAGTCGCGGTGCTCGCGCGCGGCCAGGTCGGGCAGGCGCGGGGCGGCGCTGTGCGCGCGCAGCTGCCAGTTGCCCAGCCAGTCGTGGACGCCGCGCAGGCAGTACGGGTCGTCGAGCTGCGCGGCCAGGACCGGCGTGACGCCCAGGGTCAGCACGTCCTCGCGGCCCTCGGCGGCGAAGCGCTCCAGCAGGTCCACCACCGGCAGGTACGAGTGCGCCCACGCCTGGTACAGCCACTCCTCGCCGACCGGCCACGCGCCGTGGTGCGCGAGCCAGGGCAGGTGGCTGTGCAGGACCAGGCAGAACGTGCCCTCGGCGGTCATCGGCGCACCGCCACAGCCACGAGGTCCAGGCTCGCGTCCAGGTCGTCGGTGGTGATCTCGAAGTCCTCGCTGCGCACGTCGGCCACGGCCGCGAGCAGGTCGGCGGGCCACTCGCCGCCCTCGACCACGACGGCGACCTGCGCGTCGATGATCGACCCGCCGAACCGGGCGTCCAACTCGCGCAGCCGGGGCCCGTGCCGCAGCCCGGCCAGCAGTTCCAGCTCCAGGCCCGCGCCGGTGACCAGCTCGGCCAGCTCGGCGGGGTCCAGCTCGCGGGTGTGGAACGGGTTGAGCGGGGTGTCGCGGCCGGGGGAGAAGGTGATCCGGTTCGGCGTGGTGACGATGAGCCGCCCGCCGGGGCGCAGCACGCGGGCGCATTCGGCCAGGAAGCCCTCCTGGTCCCACAGGTGCTCGATGACCTGGAGGTTCGCCACGACGTCCACGCTCGCGTCGCGCAGCGGCAGCGACGCCAGGTTGCCGCGCAGCACGGACAGCTCCGGGTACGCGCGCGCCGCGTGCTCGGCGGTGAGCTGGTCGTAGTCCAGCGCGACCACCCGCGCGGCGTGCGCGGCGATCAGCGCGGCCCCGTAGCCCTCGCCGCAGCCGGCTTCCAGCACCACCGCGCCCGCGCAGTGGTGCACAAGATCGAGATAAGCGGCCTCGTGGCGCCGGAACCAGTAGTTCTCCTCGGCGATCCCGGGCACGGTGCGCTCACCGGTGAGGGGCAGCGGCTCGACGGTCACCGGGTCAGCGTAGTCGCCGGTTACTCGCGGGTAGCCATCGGCTGGCCGGATCGTGTGTCACTATTTCGTGTGAACCGCCGCGTGTCGATTACCGGGTGCGGTGTCGTGCGCGCATTGTCAAAAAGTTGCGGCTCAAACGCAAAATGACACTATCGGGTGACCGAACCCCGCGTTCTGTTGATCTTTCGATGGAATAAACGCGCTGCGTGGTGGCCTCGAAGCGCTTCGCTCAAGGGGTCTGACCGGCCCTGTAACGTGCTGGTTCGACACTCTTACGCTGGGTATCCTCTGGCGAATCTTCGAAGCGAGTGGGGCGGCCATGAGTGCGAAAGAGCCGGAGATTGTTCCGCTTCATGCGGATTTCGACGTCGTGTACCGCGGTTTCCACCGCCGTCAGGTGATCGAGCAGCTCGAACACCTGGAAGAGCAGCTGCGCTACACCAGCATGGACCGCGAGGAAGCCCTGGCGCAGGCGGCGGACCTGCGCAAGCTGCTGGAGATCACCCGCCGCGACCTCGACGAGGCGCGGGCGCGCGTGGAACGGCTGGAGATGTCGCCGAACACCACCACCGGCGCGGCCGAGCGGCTGCACCGGATGCTGGTGCTGGCCGAGGACGAGGCGTCCGAGCTGCGGCTGCGCGCCGAGCGCGAGGTCGAGTCGCTGCGCGCCCGCACCGACGTGGAGCTGGCAGAACAGCGCCGGGCCGCCGAGGAGGAGGTCGCCGCGCTGCGCGCCGAGGCGGAGGCCCACGCCCGCGAGCTGCGCGAGGCCGCCGCCCGCCGCGCCGCCGAGCTGGACCAGCGCGAGGTGGACGTCGAGCGCCGCCGGGTGGAGACCGAGCACCACCTCCAGGAGCGGATCGCCGAGGTCGAGGCCGAGTGCGCCGCCGCGGTCGCCCAGGCCCAGGAGGACGCGGACCGCCTGCTGCGCGAGACCGCCGAGCAGTGCAACCAGCTCGAAGCCGAGTCCGAGGCGCGGCGCGCGAAGGCGCAGAACTACTTCGAGCTGCAGATGACCCGCCGCCGCAACGAGGCCGCCCTGCACTTCACCGAGCAGGAGGAGCTGGCCAAGGCGCGGGCCGAGTTCGTGATCAAGATGGCCTGCCGGGAGGCGCAGCGCCGCATCGCCGAGGTCCAGGAGCGCACCGAGGAGCTGCAGGACCTGCGCCGCACGGTCGCCGCCCAGCTCAACGCCGCCCGCGCGGCCCTGGCCGCCGCCGCCGACCGGGTGCCCTCGCTGATCCCCGAACAGGACCGCGTCGAGCAGGTGGTCTCCGACGAAGAGCGGATGGGCGCCTGATGGCCCGTCGCCCCGTCCTGCCCCTCGCGGTCGCCGCGGTCGTCGTCCCGGCGGCCGTGACGGCGTTCGGGTTCACCGTCTACGGCGAGGAGATCACCGGCGCGCTGCCGTTCTCCTCCTCGCCCGCGCCGCCGAGCCACCTGGTGAAGCCGCCCACGAGGCTGCCCGTCCCGACCCGCCCGACGACCGAACCCGCCGAGGTGGTGGCCCCGCCGCCGTCGCCCGAGTCGGTCCGGCAGAACGTGGCGAGCCTGTTCTCCAGCAACGGGGTCAAGGGCATCACGTTCGCGCCCGGCACGACCGACCACGTGGGGCGTGGCGAGGCGGTGCAGACCGGGGTGGGCAACCTGCTGGGCGGCGTGCCCGGCGCGGTGGTGACGCTGGTGGCGCACGCGTGGAACGGCGAGACCCTCTCGCACCGCTGCGACGTGCTGGCCATGCGGCGGGCGGCGCTGGTGCGGGACTTCCTGGTCGCGCGCGGGGTGCCGGCGGAGGCGATCAGCACCCGCGTCGTGGTGGACCCGGTGTGGGGACCGCCGTCGGATGGTGGTCCGCAAGTCGACGTGCTCGTCGGGTAGGAGCGTTATGTCAGGCGCGGTCGCGTTCGTGTTCGGGTTGTGCGCCTTGTCCTTCGCGGCGGGCTGCGTGCTGACGGCGTACATGCTCAGACGCGAGCCGGAGCCGGAAGCCCCGCCCGCGGTCGCGCCGGAGCCGCCGCCGGTCGAGCTGAAGCTGGACGTCGTGTGGCCGCCGGAGGACTACGCGACCAAGCCGATCCACCGCAACCCGGTGCTGGGGCTGCCGGTGATGGAACGACCGGCCGAGCCCGCCCGCCCGGCGCTGAGCCTGGTGCCCGACCTCCAACCGGTGGTCGAAGAGTCCGAACCGCGCCCGCTGGAGGCCGTGCCGGAGCCGGCGGACGACCCGGAGCCGGCCGCCGAGCCCGCGGACGAGCCGGCCGCCGGGGTCGAGGCCGAGCCCGTGCCGGAGCCCGTCGTGCCGGAGCCCATCGTGGTGGCGGTTCCCGCGCAGCCGGAACCGGTCGTGGTCGAGCTGCCGGAGCGGGAGCCCGTGGCGGAAGCGCCCGCGCGGCCGGAACCGGTCGTGGTCGAGCCGCCGGGGCCCGAGGCCGTCGCGGAAGGGCCCGCGCGGCCCGAGCCCGTCGTGCCCGCCCAGCCGGTCCAGCTGCCCGACCCGACCGAGTTCCGGCAGCGCTACCTGCGCAGCTTCGAACAAGCCCGCAGGCGCACCAGCCGCTAGCGGCCGGGCCGCCTGGTGCGGAACTTGCGGAACAGCTCCTGCGCCTTGGCCTTGTTGCGCGGGTCCCGGGCCGCGTGCTTGAGCTGCTCGGTGATCTGCCGTCCCCGGGGACTGCGGGCGAACGCACTGAGTTTCCTGAACAGCGATGCCATGACCATCACCTTCCCTGTTCAGGCAACGGGCAAACGCCGCGCGGGTTCCTAGACCGGCGAAACGGTCACGCCCACGGCCCCCGGACCCACGTGCGCCCCTATGGCGGAGCTGACCTGGGTCACCAGGAACCGCCGCAGGTTGGGCAGCTTCGTCCGCAACTGCTCCAGCACCGACTCCGCCCGCTCCCGCGCGTCGAAGTGCTCCACGGCGATGTCCACCGGCGCGTCACCCGCCCGCCCGACGGCGAGGTCCACCAGCTTGCGCACCGCCCGCTCCGCGCCGAGGACCTTGTCCAGCGGCGCGATCCGCCCGTCCACCATGGTCAGCAGCGGCTTCATGGACAGCGCCGACCCGAGCAGGGCCGCCGCCGCGCCGATCCGGCCGCCGCGCCGCAGGTACTCCAGGGTGTCCACGTAGATCAGCTCGGTGCTGCGGTGGAAGCTGTGCTGCGCCGCCGAGAGCACGCGCTGCACGTCACCGCCGGCCGTCGCCGCGGTGGCCGCCGCGACCACCGCGTACCCCAGCGACATCCCGCACGTCCGGGTGTCCACGACGTGCACCGGCACCGCCACCTGCCCGGCCGCCTGCCGCGCCATCTCCACGGTCTGCGACAGCCCGGTGGACACGTGCAGCGACACGATGGCCTCCACCCCGGAGGCCGCCGCGTCGGCGTAGGCCCAGAAGAACGCGCCCGGGTCGGGCGGGGAGGTGGCGACCTCGACCGCGTCGCGCATGGCGTCGACGAGCCGGGGCACGGGCACGCGCGCCTCGTCGTCCACCTGGTCCCCGATCCGGACCTGGATCTGCGCGACGGTGATGCCGAGCTTCTCGGTCAACTGCGGCGGCAGGCACGCGGTGGAGTCGGTGACGATCGCTACCCGTCGATACATGTCTGCCGACCCTAGCCCAGTAGGGGGAGGGGCTGTAACGCCGCCACCAGGTCGTACGATGCCAACCGATCGGGCTCAAACGCCTTGTGTCCATCGTCACGCGCGACACGTGCTTGCTGTCGTTTGCACCCCTGCTACTGGTGGGTAACATACGGGTGGCCGACACCACCATGCCAACGCGGCGAGGACATGGCAGGGTCACCACATCTGGTAACACCCGGATCGCGCGCGAAACCGCGTCGCCTGATCCGTCGCCGCCCCGTCCGCAGGAGGTCGAAGAGGACCCATGAACATTGTCGTCCTGGTCAAGCAGGTGCCCGACACCTGGTCCGAGCGCAAGCTCACCGACGCCGACCACACCCTCGACCGCGAGTCCGCGGACGCCGTGCTCGACGAGATCAACGAGCGCGCGGTGGAAGAAGCGCTGCTGCTCCAGGAGGCGCACGGCGGCGAGGTGACCGTCGTGGCGATGGGTCCCGACCGGGCCACCGACGCGATCCGCAAGGCGCTGTCGATGGGCGCGGACAAGGCCGTCCACGTCTCCGACGAGGCCCTGCACGGCTCCGACGTGCTGACCACCGCCAAGGTGCTGGCCAAGGCCATCGGCACCGTCGAGGGCTTCGACCTGGTCATCGCGGGCAACGAGGCCACCGACGGCCGCGCGGGCGCCGTGCCCGCCATCCTGGCCGAGCTGCTGGGCCTGCCGCAGGTCACCCAGGTCCGCAAGCTGACCGTCGAGGGCGGCACCGTCAAGGCCGAGCGCGAGACCGACGAGGGCGTGGCGCACCTGGAGGCGAGCCTGCCCGCCGTGGTCTCCGTGACCGAGAAGATCAACGAGCCGCGGTACCCGTCGTTCAAGGGCATCATGGCGGCCAAGAAGAAGCCCGTGACCACGCTGACCGTGAGCGACCTCGGGCTGGACGCGGGCGAGGTCGGTCTGTCCGCCGCGTGGTCCAAGGTGCTGGAGGCGGCCCCGAAGCCGCCGCGCAGCGCCGGTCAGCGCGTCGAGGACTCGGGTGACGGCGGTCAGAAGATCGCCGAGTACCTGGTCGGCCAGAAGCTCATCTGAAGGCGAGGAGGGAACAA
Organism: Saccharothrix sp. NPDC042600; assembly: GCF_040647305.1. NCBI lineage: Bacteria > Bacillati > Actinomycetota > Actinomycetes > Pseudonocardiales > Pseudonocardiaceae > Saccharothrix > Saccharothrix sp. NPDC042600. The sequence goes on from NZ_JBEZBW010000086.1 coordinate 9,798, forward strand.
ATGTCTGAGGTCCTGGTCCTCGTCGACCACGTCGACGGCGAGGTCAAGAAGGTCACCTTTGAGCTTCTATCCGCCGCGCGCCGTCTCGGCGAGCCGTCCGCGGTGGTGGTCGGATCGCCCGGCACCGCGGGCAAGGTGAGGGAGTCCCTGGCGCGCTACGGCGCGGCCAAGGTCTACGCGGTCGAGTCCGAGGACGCCGCCACCTTCCTGGTCACCCCGAAGGTGGACGCCCTGGCGTCGCTCGCGGGCAGCAAGTCCCCGGCGGCCGTGCTGGTCTCCGCCACGCTGGAGGGCAAGGAGGTCGCGGGTCGCCTGGCCGTGCGCCTGGGCTCCGGCCTGCTCTACGACGTGGTGGACCTGGACGGCGAGGGCGTCGGCACGCAGTCCGTCTTCGGTGGCGCGTACGTCGTCAAGTCGCAGGTCACCAACGGCACGCCGGTCATCGCCGTGCGCCCCGGCGGCGTGGAGGCCGAGGAGGCCCCCGGTGACGCCGTCGAGGAGGCCGTGGAGCTGCCCGCCACCGACGCGGCCAAGGCCACCCGCGTGACCGGCCGCGAGGCCGTCGTGGGCGGCGACCGCCCGGAGCTGACCGAGGCGTCGGTCGTCGTCTCCGGTGGTCGTGGCGTCGGCTCGGCGGAGAGCTTCGCCGTGGTCGAGAAGCTGGCGGACAGCCTGGGCGCGGCCGTCGGCGCGTCCCGCGCCGCGGTGGACTCCGGCTACTACCCGCACCAGTTCCAGGTGGGTCAGACCGGCAAGACCGTGTCGCCGCAGCTCTACATCGCGCTGGGCATCTCGGGCGCGATCCAGCACCGCGCCGGCATGCAGACGTCCAAGACGATCGTCGCGGTGAACAAGGACCCGGAGGCACCGATCTTCGAGATCGCCGACTTCGGCGTCGTGGGCGACCTGTTCAACGTCGCGCCGCAGCTGACCGACGAGGTCGACAAGCGCAAGGGCTGATCACCAGCGCTTTCACCGAGGGCCGTCCCCGATCACGGGGGCGGCCCTCGGCCGTTGAGCGGCACACCAGGGCTTAACCGACCTGCCACTGATGCGTCATCGGAACGACCTGCTGTCGGTCGCCATCCGGTCGGTACCAAAGACCCATGACGCAGCCGCAACTGCTTGTCAGCACCGGTGAGACCACCGGGCCGCGCTACTCCCTGCTCGTCGCGCGCGAGGGCGCGGAGGTGGTGGCCGCGCAGAAACTGCGGCACCAGGTCTTCGCGGGTGAGATGGGGGCCACCCTGCGCTCGCCGGTCGAGGGCCACGACGTCGACGCGTTCGACGAGCACTGCGACCACCTCGTGGTGCGCGACGACCGGACCGGCGAGATCGTCGGCACCTACCGGATGCTCCCGCCGGAGCGGGCCGCCGACGCGGGCCGGCTGTACTCCGACACGGAGTTCGACCTGACCAACCTGGCCCCGCTGCGGCCGAGCGTCGTGGAGACCGGCCGGTCGTGCGTGCACCCCGACCACCGCAACGGCGCCGTCGTGTCCCTGGTGTGGGCGGGCATCGCCCGGTACATGCTGCTGTCCGGCCACTCGTGGCTGGTGGGCTGCGCCTCCGTGCCGCTGCAGGACGGCGGTTCCCACGCGGCGGGCGTGTGGGACACCGTGCACGCCAAGCACTACGCGCCCGAGGAGTACCGGGTGACCCCGTTGCGCCCCTGGGACGTGGACGCGGTGGAGCGCCCGGCCCGCGCCGTGCTGCCGCCGCTGCTGAAGGGGTACCTGCGCCTGGGGGCGTGGGTGTGCGGGCGGCCGGCGTTGGACACGGACTTCGGCGTGGCGGACCTGTTCGTGCTGCTGGGGATGGAGCACGTGGACCAGCGGTACCTGAAGTTCTTCCTGGGGGAGACGGCGTGAGCGCCCACCCGTGGATGCCCGTGTCGCCGTGCGGTGACGGGTGCGTGGACCACTCGTCGGCGCGGGTCGGCGCCGTGCGCATGGTGCTGCGGGTGGTCGCCGCGCTGGTGGTGCTGTTGAGCGGGGTCCTGGTGGTGCCGGCCGTGCTGGTGGCGCGGGGACGCGCGCGTGGCGTGTTGCTGCGCTCGTGGTTCCGGGTGCTGCTGCGGTCGTTCGGCGCGCGGCTGCGGGTGGTGGGCGCTCCGGAGTTCCAGGCGACTCCCGGGCGTGGGGTGCTCGTGGTGAGCAACCACGTGTCCTGGATGGACGAACTGGCGATCGACGCCGTCCAACCGATCCGCATGGTGGCGAAGCGGGACATCCGCTCGTGGCCGGTGCTGGGGTGGCTGATCACGGCGGCGCGGACGGTGTACCTCGACCGGGAGCGGTTGTCGCTGCTGCCGGGGACGGTGGCCGAGCTGGCGACGGCCCTGCGGTCGGGCGCGGCGGTGGGGATCCACGCCGAGGGGACGACGTGGTGCGGCCTGGCGTCGGGCCGGTACCGCCCGGCGCTGTTCCAGGCGGCGCTGGACGCCGGTGTGCCGGTGCGGCCGGTGGTGCTGCGGTACGTGCAGGAGGGGCGGACGGCGACCGGGGCGGCGTTCGTCGGGTCGGACACGCTGGTGGACTCGCTGCGCCGGGTGCTGCGGTTGCGCGGGTTGGTCGTCGAGGTGCACGTGCTGGACGAGGTCGCGCCGGGGCGTGCGGCCGGGCGGCGGGCGCTGGCGGAGTTGGTGCAGCAGGAGTCCGAGCGGGCTTTGTACGGGAATGTGCTGGTGCCGGCGCAGCGGGTCCACGCGGCGCTGGAGGCCCGGCGCGAGGCCGTCTGAGACCACGGCGGGGGTGCGGTCGCCTACGCACCCCCGCCTTGGCCCCTTCCGCCGGGTCCCGCCACCACGCTCAGCCGGCCCCTCGCCCCTCGGCTGACCCTCCGCAGCCCGCGCCCCGCGCGCTAGACCGCCGCGCCGCCTGGCCGCGCCCGCCTGCCTGGCCGCGCCCGCCTGCCTGGCCGCGCCCGCCTGCCTGGCCGCGCCCTCTCCCCGCCGCACGCCGTCCCGCGCCTTCGTCGCCGGCCGGCCGGCCCGCCACCAGCCCCGGGCGTGTGCGGACAGGGCGGCCGGTACGGGCGTGCCAGATTTGCGTCATAAAGCCTTGACCTCGACCCAGCTGGAGGTTGAACCATTGACCGGTGACCTCGACTGAGCAGCGCGAATCGCCCAAAGGCGACCTCTGGACCGCCGACCGGCGCGGTCCGACGATCGGCATCATCCTCCTCGTCACCCTGCTGGCGTTCGAGAACATGGGCGTCAGCACCGCGATGCCGCGCATGGTCGCCGAACTGGACGGCAACGAGCTCTACGCCTGGCCGTTCCTGTCCTTCCTCGCCGCGAGCGTCATTGCCACCGTGCTCTCCGGCCGCCTGAGCGACCTGCGCGGCCCGCGGCCCAGCCTGCTCGTCGGACCCGCGTTGTTCCTGGTCGGGCTGGTCGTCGCGGGCACCGCCCAGGAGATGGGGCAGCTGATCCTCGGCCGCGTCCTGCAGGGGCTGGGCGGCGGCGCGCAGGTCGTCGCCGTCTACGTGCTCATCGCGCTGGTCTATCCCGAACGCGCCCGCCCCGCGGTGTTCGGGCTGCTCGCCGGCGCGTGGGTGGTGCCCTCGCTGGTCGGGCCCGCGCTGTCCGGGTGGCTCACCGAGACGCTGTCCTGGCGGTGGGTGTTCCTCGGGCTCGCGCCGTTCGTGCTGCTCGGCGTCCTGCTGCTGGTGCCGGTCCTGCGGAACCTGCCGCCGCACACGCCCGACCAGGGCACCCGCAAGGGGCTGCCGCTGGCGGCCGTCGCGGCGGGGGTCGGGGTCGTCGGGCTGAGCTGGGCCGCGCAGCACCCGAGCGGGGTCAACCTGCTGATCGGCGTCGCCGGCCTGGCCGTCCTCGTCCCCGCGCTGCGGATCCTGCTGCCCAAGGGCACCCTCCGGGCCAAGGCCGGGCTGCCCGCGACGATCCTGTCCCGCGGCCTGCTCGCCGGCTCGTTCTTCGCGGCGGAGGCGTTCATCCCGCTCACCCTCTCCTCGGTCCACGGCTACTCGGCGATCTGGTCGGGCATCCCGCTCACGCTCAGCGCCCTCGGCTGGTCGTCGGCCGCCTGGTGGCAGGGGCGCAACCCGCACATCCCGCGCGAGAAGCTGGTCCGCTGGGGGTTCGTGCTCAACGCCACGGGCATCGCCGGAGTGACGCTCATCGCACCTTCGTGGGGTCCCGCCTGGGTGACGCCCATCCTCTGGGCGGTCGCCGGCGCGGGCATGGGGATCGCGATGTCGAGCCTGAGCGTGCTCACGCTGGGCGCGTCCACCGACGTAGACCGGGGTTTCAACTCGTCGGCGCTGCAGATCAGCGACATGCTCGGCTCGGCGCTGCTGGTCGGCCTGGGCGGGGTGCTGGTCTCCACGTTCGCCTCGACCGCCGCCCCGACCGCCGCCGTCGTGCCGTTCGACCTGCTGATGGCCGCGATCGCGCTGCTCGGTGCCGTTCTCACGCGCAGGCTGGGCCGGGCTACCCTGGAAGACTGATGGCCTACTTCGACCATGCCGCCACGACGCCCATGCTCCCCGAGGCGATCGAGGCGATGACCAAGGCGTTGTCCACCACGGGCAACGCCTCGTCGCTGCACACGTCCGGGCGCAAGGCGCGGCGCGCGGTCGAGGAGGCCCGGGAGGACATCGCCGACGCGCTCGGCACCCGCCCGTCCGAGGTGATCTTCACCAGCGGCGGCACGGAGAGCGACAACCTCGCCGTCAAGGGCGTCTACTGGGCGCGCCGCACGGACCGCCGCCGGCGCGTCGTGGCCTCCAGCGTCGAGCACCACGCCGTGCTGGACACCGTGCAGTGGCTGGCCGACCACGAGGGCGCCGAGGTCACCTGGCTGGAGCCCGACCGGCACGGCCGCGTCCACCCCGACGCCCTGGCCGAGGCGCTGGGCGACGACGTGGCGCTGGCCACCGTGATGTGGGCGAACAACGAGGTCGGCACCATCAACCCGGTGCGCGAGCTGGCCGCGCTGGCCGCCGAGGCCGGGGTCCCGTTCCACACCGACGCCGTCCAGGCCGTCGGCGCGGTGCCGGTGGACTTCACGGAGTCCGGCGCGAGCGCGCTCACCCTCACCGGGCACAAGCTCGGCGGCCCCTACGGTGTGGGCGTGCTGCTGCTGGGCCGGGACGTGACGACCACGCCGGTGCTGCACGGCGGCGGCCAGGAGCGGGACGTGCGCTCGGGCACCCTGGACGTGCCGGCGATCGTCGGCCTGGCCGCGGCGGTGCGGCACGCGGTGACCGAGCAGCTCGCGGCGGCCGGGGAATTGGCCGCGCTGCGCGACGAGCTGGTGGCGTCGGTGCGGCGGGCCGTGCCGGACGTGGTGCTCAACGGCGATCCCGTGCACCGGCTGCCCGGCAACGCGCACCTGACGTTCCCCGGCTGCGAGGGCGACAGCCTGCTGATGCTGCTGGACGCCAAGGGCATCGAGTGCTCGACCGGCTCCGCGTGCACGGCGGGCGTCGCCCAGCCCAGCCACGTGCTGCTGGCGATGGGCGTGGACCCGGTGCCGGCCCGCGGGTCGCTGCGGTTCTCGCTCGGCCACACCTCGACGCCGGCCGAGGTCCGCGAGCTGGCCGAGGCGATCGGACCGGTGGTGGAACGCGCCCGCACGGCGGGCATCGCGGGGATGAAGCGGACGAAGGCGGGGGTGTGACCGGGATGCGGGTGCTGGCGGCGATGAGCGGCGGCGTGGACTCCGCCGTGGCCGCGGCGCGGGCCGTGGCGGCGGGGCACGACGTGACGGGGGTCCACCTGGCCCTGTCGGCCAAGCCCGGCACCCTGCGCACCGGCGCGCGGGGCTGCTGCACGATCGAGGACGCGCGCGACGCCCGCCGGGCCGCGGACGTGCTGGGCATCCCGTTCTACGTCTGGGACTTCGCCGAGCGCTTCACCGAGGACGTGGTCGAGGACTTCGTCGCCGAGTACGCGGCGGGCAGGACGCCCAACCCGTGCCTGCGCTGCAACGAGCGCATCAAGTTCGAGGCGTTGCTGGACAAGGCGATCGGCCTGGGCTTCGACGCCGTCTGCACCGGCCACTACGCCCGCCTGTCCACTGTGGACGGAAGGCTGGAACTGCGCCGCTCGGCCGACGACGGCAAGGACCAGTCCTACGTCCTGTCGTCGCTGACCAACGAGCAGCTGGCCCACGCCATGTTCCCGCTGGGCGACTCCACCAAGGCGGACGTCCGGGCGGAGGCGGCGGAACGCGGCCTCCAGGTCGCCGAGAAGCCGGACAGCCACGACATCTGCTTCATCCCGGACGGCGACACGCGCGGCTTCCTGACCCGGAAGCTGGGCGAGCAGCCGGGCCTGCTGGTGGACGACGAGACCGGCGCCGTGCTGGGCCGGCACGTGGGCGTCCACGAGTTCACCGTCGGCCAGCGCAAGGGCCTGGGCATCGACGCGCCGGCCCCGGACGGCCGTCCCCGGTACGTGCTGTCGCTGGAGCCGGTGACCGGCACCGTGCGGGTCGGTTCGGCGGAGAAGCTGGCGGTGACGGAGATCGTGGCCCGGCGCCCGGTGACCCGGATCCCGTTCGACGGGCCGGTGGAGTGCGTAGCCCAGGTCCGGGCGCACGGCGGACTGGCCCCGGCGGTGGCCGAGGTGGTGGACGGCGAACTGCGGGTCCACCTCCGGGAACCGTTGAGCGGGGTGGCCCCGGGCCAGGCGGTGGCGGTGTACCGCCCCGACGAGGCGGCCGGCGACCTGGTCCTGGCCAGCGCCACGATCGACGCCACCCACTAGCCCTTCGCGCGCAGCGCGTGCTTGACTTTTGGGGCGCGCAGCGCCCCCCGCTTTTGGCTTTTCCGTCCTCCCCGTACGGCCTGCCCGAAGGGCTACCGCATTTTCCCGGGGTTGGGCCAAAAAGTTTTGCGAGGAACGAGCAAAAGTTTTTCGACCAACCCCGGGAAAATGTGGTTGGCTCCGCCAGGCCGTACGGGGAGGACGGAAAAGCCCCGCTTTTTGCTTTTCTCCCCGGGGGCCTGCCCGCCGGCGAGGCTCTTTTCGCTTTTCGCGAGCTTCAAGCAGCGCGCTCCGCGCTCTCAAGACAAACGCGCAAAGCGCTCTCAAGATCAAAAGCGGCGCTCGCCGCGCGGCAGGCCCCCGGGGGTGGAAGGGCGTCGGTTCGTCCCCCGCACGACCTGCCGGAGGCAACCACCCTTTGGCCTTCTCCGCAACCGAAAAGCGTGGTTGCAGAGAAGACCAAAGCGCGGTTGGGCTGCGCCCAGGCCGTACGGGGAACGAACCGAGGCCCTTCCTTGGCTTGGCAGCCCTTCAAAAGCAGTGCGCCTGCGGCGCGTCGTGTGCGCTAGCGGTCAGGAAAGGGTGAAGGCCAGTACAGCGGTGGCGGTGAAGTCGATGGCCGGTTCCGAGCTGGGCCACGACGTCAGCTCGTCCACGAACCTCGAAGCCGGCGAGTCGAATTCCTTCGTGTAGGGCTTGGCGCACGGGATCGCGCCCGCCGGCATCTCGCCCAGGCCGTCGAACAGCGCGGCCGCGTTCGGGCCGTTGATCACGCCGCCCGCGAGCACGCGTTTGCCGCCGTTCGGGTCGCCGGACAGGTTCGCCGCCTGGTGGTGCGGGCATTCCGGGAACTTCGTGCCCACGCCGATGACCAGTGTCGTGCCCCAGGCGTTCGCGCCCAGCGCGAAGTTGCGCTGCTGCACGCCGAAGGCGTCGAAGGACCGGTCGCCGGTGAGCGTGCGGTACAGGCGAGCGGTGGCGGTGTGGCCGAAGCTCCTCGTGGCCACGTCGAACTCCGTCACGCTCGCCGCCGTGCGGAACGGGCTGGTCGCCGCGCTGTCCACACCGGACTGGAGCTGGCGGCGCAGGTCGCCCACCACCTGGGCCTCGGTCACCTCGGCGTCCGGGATCCCGGCCCGCAGGAGCTTGGCCAGGTCGTAGTGCGCCAACGCGCTGGTGTTGTAGACGTTCAGCGTGTCCGCGTCGCCACTGGCCAGGTGGACAGCCGCCCAGTGCGTGGCCTGTCGCGCCCATTGACCGGTGCGGGGGTCGCGCAGGGCCTTGCCCGCCACCGCCAGCTGGGTCGCGCCGAACTCCAGGTCGTCGGCCCACGAGTCCTCGGGGTAGTAGGCGTGCGGGAACGCCGTGACCAGTTCGCCCACGTCCGTGGTCTTCGCCCGCGCGAAGAGGCTCGCCGCCTGGTCCAGGTACCACCGGGCCTTCGCCGGGTCGCGTTCCACCTGGGCGGCCAGGGCGAAGGACGCCGTGACGCGGCCGACCAGGTTCGGGCTGATCCCCTCGCCCGGCTTGTTCGCGCGGAACACGGGCCGGTTCTTGATGAAGTACTTCTCGTCGCCCGGCTTCACGTCGAGCTTGTCGTCGTCCTCCGGGAGCCGCCAGACGTCGTGGTCGCCCAGGAAGCCGTGCGCCTCGCTGCCCGTCCCGATGCCGACCTGCGCGTAGAGGACGCCCTGGTCCGCGTCCCAGACCTTGTCCAGCCAGCGCAGGCCGAACTCGGCCTCGGCGCGCAGCGCGTCCTTCGGCTCCGCTCGGTGCGCGAACAGCATGGACGCGGTCGAGTACGCGGTGGCGTGGGTGAACTTCACGAAGTCGCCGGCGTCGAACCAGCCGCCCTCGACGTCCACGGTGTGGCCCAACGGCTTCAGCGGCTCGGCCAGCTCGTCGCCGCCGTCGCCCCGGAACACGGGCGTGTCGTAGACGGTCGCGGCGCGGTCGGTGAGGTGGGCGGGCTTGCGGTCGAGCCGGCCCGGGATGACGTCGCGGCCGTCGCGTTGGGCCTGGAAGAACTCGACCGTCCGGTCGGTGACGGAGGAGAACAGGTCACCGCCGACCTTGAACGGCGGCGAGGTCGTGCCGGCCGCTTTGATCCGGTACGTCCCGGCCTTGGTCACCGCCGTGAAGTCGAGCGGGTGGACGGCCCGGTAAGCCGGGCTCCACCCGCCCCTCGACGCGCCGATCCGGCCGGTCAGCACCGTCCGCCCGCGCGAATCCACCACCGAGAACCTGCCGTCCACGGGCGTCTTGGCCAGCAGGTACGCCTGCTTGCTCTCCGACGTCCCGTAGCCGACCTGGTCCAGCCGCACGTGCCCGCTCGGGGCGGCGGTCGCCGGCAGGGCCGTCGAGACCGAACCGACGAGGGCGAGCGCCAGCGCCCACCGTGGGAACCGCATGGAACCTCCGCTCCAGGCCGGCGGCGGTGGCCTTAGTAAAGAACCTTCCCTAATTGAGGGGGAGAGTAGCCGCCGGCCGGGCCGGTTACCAGCCCTCGGGCGGTTCCACGAACGCCTTGCCCAGGTCGCGGGTCACCGCCAGCGCCCGGCGGGCCCAGGACGCGGTCGCCCCGGCCAGGCCGCACGTCGGCGTCGGCACGGCGTGGGTGGCCAGGATCGAGCGCGGGAAACCGAGGCGGTCCACCAGGTCGAGCGCCGGCTTGGCCGCCTCGCGCAACTTCAGCGGACGGCCCGGGTCGGTGCTCGGCACGACGCCGAGGAACAGGGCCGTGCGCTCCTCCCACGCCTCGCCGACCTCGTCCCACAGCCCCTCGTCCAGCGCGGTCACGTCGAACGCGATCGCCTTCGCGCCGGCCTCGCGCAGCAGGGTCAACGGGGGGCGCGGCGCGCAGCAGTGCACGACCACGTCCGCCCCGACGCCCTCGATCACGGTCTGCAGCACCGCCCGCGCGTCGGGCTCGGGGACGGGGGCCACCGTGCCCAGCTTGGACGGGGTCGGCAGCAGGCCGCGCAGCACGGCGGGCAGCGTCGGCTCGTCCAGCTGCACGACGACCTTCGCGCCGGTCCGCTTGCCCACCTCGGCGACGTGCCGGGCCAGGCCCTCGGTCAGCGACTCGGCGAACTCGCGCAGCGCGCCCTTGTCGGTCAGCACGCGGTGGCCGCGCATCAGCTCGATGCCCGCCGTCAGCGTCCACGGTCCCGCCGCCTGCACCTTGACCACCGACGGGGTCAGGCCGTCCGCCGCCTCCTCGAACGCGTCGAGGTCGCGGCGCAGCAGGTCCACCGCGCGGCGGTGGTCCTTGCCGACGTGCGACGCGGTCCGGTAGCCGGAGGTCACCACCTCGATCGGCAGGTCGACCAGGAGCGCGGCGGTGCGGCCGATGATGTCCGCCCCGACGCCGCGCGCGGGCAGTTCGGGCAGGTGGGGAAGGGTGGGCAGTTCGCCGAGCACGACCCGCGCGGCTTCCAGCGGGTCCGTCCCGGGCAGGGAGCCGATGCCGGTTGCGCTGCCTTCGGACCAGGGTGCGTGTTCCACGCGCACAGTCTCCCATCCGGGGTTTCGACCCGTTCCGGACAGAAAAGGTCTAGACCCATTGACGAGGTGGTCCAGTCCACCTACCGTCACTGTGTCGGTGCTGAGAGTTGCGACGGCACCGCACACGACGTGGTGTGGGGGCGTGCCGCGCCCCGCGCTCCCGCACCACTTCCACCCCGTCCCCCTGCCACGGGAGCACGCTCGATGTCGAACAAGCGCACTTCCTTCGCCGCGCTCGCGGCGGGCGTCGCGGCGGCCGTCACCGCCGGTCTGCTGCTGGCCGCCCCCGCGGGCGCCGCGCCGACGCCCACGGCCAAGTTCACCCAGGACTCCGCGTGGAGTTCCGGCTACCAGGGCAAGTACACGATCACCGCGGGCAGTTCCGCGCTGACCGGCTGGAAGCTGGAGTTCGACCTGCCGGCGGGCAGCACGCCCGGTTCCTACTGGGACGCGACCCTCGCGAGCAGCGGCAACCACCACACGTTCACCAACCGCGAGTACAACGGCAACCTCGCGGCGGGGGCGTCCACGTCGTTCGGCTTCCTGGTCAACGGCACCGGCCTGCCACTCAACTGCAAGCTCAACGGCCAACCCTGCGCCGGCAGCACGACCACCACGACGACCACGACCACCACGACGACCACGTCGACGACCACGACGACCACCACCACGTCAACGAGCACCACCACGACGACCACCACCACTCCGCCGCCGGGAAGCATCAAGTCGGCCCCGTACGTCGACATCACGATGCCCACCCCGTCCCTGGAGTCGGTGGCGCGCGCGACCGGGCAGAAGGTCTTCACGCTGGCCTTCGCGCTGGCCGACAGCTCGGGCTGCAACCCGTCGTGGGGCGGCACGATCCCGTTGAACGACAGCCGGATCATCAACGACGTGCGCGCGTTGAAGGCGCTCGGCGGTGACGTGATCGTGGCGACCGGCGGCGCGGCCGGCCCGTACCTGGAGTACACCTGCTCGACGGCGGACGCCCTGCTCGCCGCGTACAAGAAGGTGCTCGACGCGGTCGGCAGCAACCACCTGGACGTGGACGTCGAGGCGTCCATCCCGCACGACATGGTGAACACCGCCCTCAAGCGCCTCCAGACCGAGCGCGGCACGCACATCAGCTACACCATGCGCGTCCAGGGCGACGACTACGGCATGGACCCGTACTCGGTGCAGATCCTGCAGAACGCCGCCGCCAAGGGCCTGACCGTGCTGGTGAACCCGATGACGATGGAGTTCGGCACGTCCAAGCCGGACTGGGGCGACGCGGTGATCGCGGCGGCGGAGAGCAGCCTGCGGCAGATGAAGCAGATCTGGCCCGGCAAGTCCGACGCGGAGCTCAAGCGGCTGCTCGGCGTGACCCCGATGATCGGCCGCAACTTCAACGGCAAGGTCTTCACCCAGGACCACGCCCGCAAGCTGGTCAACTGGGCGAACGCCAACAAGATCGGCTTGCTCGGCTTCTGGTCGGTGGGCCGCGACAACGGGTCCTGCCCCGGCGGCGGCATCTCGCCGACGTGCAGCAGCATCCCGCAGTCGCAGTACGAGTTCACCACCCTGTTCAAGGGGTTCACCGCGTAGCGACCCCCGCGGGCCGGCGGTGGTGGCGACCCTGCGGCGCCACCACCGTCAGCCGGTCGTCGGCCCACCGCGCGGCCGATCCCCGGGGGGTCCGTCAGTGCAGCGGCGTGAAGTGGATGCGGAAGGCGTCGCCGGCACGGTCGTTGTCGGGGCGAGCCAGCCAGTACTCGCCGGCCCGGACGACGCCGCCCGCGTACGAGTCGGCGTCCGCGACGCCGACCACGCGGGTCGGTGGGGCCTGGGCGCCCACCAGCAGCTCGACGTTCGCGTGCCAACCGGTGGTGAAGTACACGGCCACGTACCCCGTCACCTCGGCGCGGTAGACGACGCCCAGTCGGCCGTCGAACCGCTCGCCCGCCACCCGCAGCGGCTCGTTGCGGGCCTCCAGCGCCGCCAGGGCGCTCTCCGCGCCGCGCGTGAGGGCCTCCAGCCGGGCCGTGTCGGCCAACAGCGGCCGGGCGCGCTCCAGGTCGGCCGACAGCGCCGCGACCCGGTGCTCCAGCTCCGCGACCCGCGCGGTGAGCGCCTCGACCTGCTTGCGTGCGCCGAACATCGGACCCCCTTGTCCTAAGGTGCACAGGATGAACGGACCCGCGGAGATGCTCGCCAACGACGCCGCGTCCACCGCGCTGGGGATCAGACCCCTGGCGCTGGCGGACGGTTCCGCGACGCTCGCCATGACCGTCACCGACCGCATGATCAACGGTCACGGCATCGCCCACGGGGGGTACGTCTTCCTGCTGGCCGACACGGCTTTCGCCTGCGCCTGCAACCGCCCCGGTTCGGTGACGGTCGCGGCGCAGGCGGAGATCGACTTCCTGTCGCCGGTGCGGCTGGGTGACGAGCTGGTCGCCACCGCCGTCGAGCGGGTCCGGCGCGGGCGCGGCGGCATCTACGACATCACCGTGCGTCGCGGGGACGAGGTGGTCGCGGAGTTCCGCGGCCGGAGCCGGACCCTGCGCGACTAGGCCGCCGAGCGGCGCAGGCCGATCACCTGCAGGGTGATGAACCCGAGCACCGCCACCGCCTGGGCGACGACGAGGAGGACGCCGAGCCCGGTCACCGGGTACCACCCGGCGAAAGCGGTCAGGAAGCTGTCCACCACCCACACGAAATTGCCGACCACCACCACGCCGACCAGTGCCCGGACGGGGCGCATCCCCAGCACGAAAACACCCACGCCGTAAGCGACGAGGAATGCGCCGAGCCCGAGCACGAGACCGCGCGGCAGGCCCAGGGGGAGGTCGAACAGCAGGGCCATCAGGCCCAGCCCGCCCGAGGCGACGCCGTCGAGCTTGAGAGCGAAGCGGAGGAAACCGTCGTTGCGAACCTGAGTCGTCGTCATGGCCCTGAAGTTAGGGCCGCGAGCACTGCCGGCACGACGTCAAACGCTGCCAACGGCTGCCAGTTCTCAGCCCGCGACCTGGGCGGACAGGTCGGCGGCCACCAACTTGGCCCCCGCGTTCTGCCAGTTGTGGAGGGTCCGCTCGGGGACCTGGTTGACGAACCACGCGAGCGCCTTGCGGGCGTCCGGGTCGAGGTCTTCACGTTTCGTGCGGCGTGAATACGGCCGGATGCCCACCACGTAGTAGAAGTACAACGCGTTGTAATGCCGCCATTCGTCGCTGGTGCCGAAGTCGCCGTCCTTCGGCTTGAGCCGCTGGATGCTCTCCAACAACAACGCTTTCAATTCCGCAGCGCGTTCCAGTGGTTGGTCGGGCGCGCCCCGGGCGGCCAGTCGCGCGGAGACCACCGGCAGTTCCGTCAACGGGCTCGCGACCAACTTCCCGAGATCGCCGTAACTGCTCAGCGCCCGCCGGGTGAGCTTCACGAAATCGGCGTCGTCGGCCAGCGGCGCGCGGCGCGGCAGCGCGTCGGCGGCCTCGCGCAGCTCGGCCCGCTCCTCGGCGACCTCGGGCACGGCGACCCGGTCCACGACCGCCGCGAGCGGGTTGGCCAGCACCTGCAGCGCTACCGCCGCCGCGACCGTCCCGAACAGCAGGGGCGTGAGCCGGTCGTCGAGGAACAGCGCGACCTGCCCGCCGAACACCGCCGCCATGCCCGCCGACACCAGCAGCGACCGCACCATGTCCGCGCGGATCGCCTCACCCTCGTCGAACGCGTCCCGCACCGCCACGAGCACGCCGAACAGCATGAGGTCCAGGCCGATCGCGCCGACCAGCCACACCGTCGGCACGAACTCCAGCAGCACCGACCCGGACCCGAGCAGGAACATCAGCGACGCCGCGCCCACCAGCGTCCGGTGTTCGCGCAGGTAGAGGACGAGCGCGGCGGCGAGCGGCGCCAGCACGACCGGCGGGAAGAACCACGCCGCCACCACCAGCGGCGCCGCGGACAGCCGCCACCACCGGTCGTAGCGCTCCGGCAGCCAGCACGCGATCGCCCCGGTCCACGCGAGCGCCGGCAGCGCCAGGACGACCGGCGGCACGGGCAGCGCGAGCGCCGCCGCGTAGGCGAGCAGACCGGCCGCGGTCCGCCGCAACAACGGCTTGCGCGGGTCGCGGGCCAGCAGGTACAGGCCCAGCCACCAGGCCAGGCCGAACGCGACGACGGACACCCCGATCACCCGGCGATCCTACGGTTGCGTCGGCTGGGACCATGAGGCTCATGCCGGTGGAGCTGACGTTGCTCAAGGCCGCCGAGGAGTTGCAACGCGGTGATCTGGCCAGCGTGCTGCGCGCCCGCCAGCGCCTCGTGGGCCTGGTGGCCACCTACCCGGACCGGCTGGACCTGCGGGAGCGGCTGGCGGCGGTGTACCGGGTGCTCGGCGACCCGGCGCAGGCGGGCCGGTGGAGCTACCTGTCCGAGGTGCGCGACGAGGCGGAGGTCGCGGCGTTCGAGCGGGCCTACCGCACGCCGCGGGCGCGGCTGGCCGCGCTGAACTGGGTCAGCGGCGAGCACACCACCGAGACCGCGCGGGTCCGGCTGGCGGCGTTGCGCGCCGCGGTGTCCGAGCAGCTGCGGGCCGAGCTGGCGGTGACCGACGACCGGGACTCGTCGTGGGTGGCCAACGTGCTGGTCCTGCTCGGGCTCGTGGTGGTGCTGTTGTGCTTCGTGATCGGCGCGGTGACCGTGGTGGTGTGGGTCTACCGGTGGTTCGGCGGCTGAGGGGCGCATCCTGGTGACATGGACGTCACCGCCGCAGCCGACCGCATCCGCCCCCACGTCCGCCGCACCCCGTTGTGGCGCGTGTCCGTCGACGGCCGCCCGCTCGTGCTCAAGCTCGAACACCTCCAGCTCACCGGCTCGTTCAAGCTGCGCGGGGCGGTGAACACGCTGCTGCTCGCGGACGTGCCGGACCGGGTCGTCACGGCGTCGGGGGGCAACCACGGCCTGGGCGTGGCGATGGCGGCGAAGCTGCTGGGCACGCAGGCGACGGTGTACGTGCCGGTGAGCGCGCCGGAGGGCAAGGTGCGGCGGATCGAGGCGGCCGGGGCGAAGCTCATCCGGGCGGGGGAGACCTACGCGGAGGCGGTGGTCGCGGCGCGGTCGGCGTCCGGGTTCTACGTGGAGGCCTACAACGACCCGGCCGTGATCGCCGGTCAGGGCACGGTGGCGCTGGAGGTCGTGGAGGAGGCGCCGGACGTGGACGTCATCGCCGTGGCCGCCGGCGGTGGCGGGTTGGCCGCCGGGACGGCGCTGGCCGGGCGGCACGTGGTGACGTGCGAGCCGGCGGGGTGCTGCTGCGTGCACAACGCGCTGGAGGCCGGTGAGCCCGTGGACTCACCGGTGGACTCCGTCGCCGCGTCGGCCCTGGGCGCGACGCGGGTGGGTGACGTGCCGTTCGCGGTCCTGCGGTCGTCGTCGGTGTCCTCGGTGCTGGTGGGCGAGGAGGAGCTGCTGTCCGCCCGCGACCGGCTGTGGGAGGAGTTCCGCCTGGCCGTCGAACCCGCGGCGGCGGTGCCCTTCGCGGCCTGGCTGCACGGCCGCGTGCCGGGCACCGCCTGCGTGGTGCTGTGCGGGGCGAACACCGACTGGACGCCGTGAGCCGCTAGTCGAACAGGGCGGCGAACCGGGCCAGGTAGAGCGGCCACCCGCCGTCGCCGCCGACGCCCTCGCCGACCGACTCCCAGCCGGGGCCGTGGCGGTCGAGGTGGCGGTGTTCGAGCTCGACGCGGGTCCGGCCCGGGCCCTCGGCGACGAACCGCACCTCGACCTCGCTGGTCAGCGCCGGATCGGTCTCGACCGTCCACTGGGGACCGATGTCCCAGCTGAACACGACGCGGTGCGGCGGCTCGTAGGCCAGGACGCGCGCCCAGCGGCACTCGGTGCCGTCGGTGGCGCGGTCGTAGATGTGCCCGCCGACGTGCGGCTCGAACACGGTCTCCGCGATCGGGGTCCGCATCAGGTTGTGCTCCCGCGGCTTGAAGTCCCCGAACCGCTCGGTGAAGGTCTTGAAGGCCTGCGCGACCTCCGCGTCGACCACGACGTGCCTGCGGACGACTTCGCTCATGCTTCCTCCTCGGTGGCTTGCGCGGCGACGTCGGCGTAGTTGGCGAGCGCCCGTTGCCAGAAGGTGTCGAGCTGGTCGCGCAACGCCGCCACCGCCGCCGGGTTCAGCCGGTAGATGCGCCGGGTGCCGACGGCGTGCTCGCTGACCAGCCCGGCGCTCTTGAGCACCTTGAGGTGCTGCGACACGGCGGACCGCGTGACGGGCAGGTGGTCGGCCAACTGGCCCACCGCCTGCGGTCCCTCGGCGAGGCGGTCCACGATGGCCCGCCGGGTGCCGTCCGCCAGCGCGCTCCAGACGTCTCCTGCTCCGTTAGTATCCACTAACGGTTAGCGTCCACTAATATTGCCAGGCGGTCAAGGGGTGCCGCGGGCGAAGGTCTGCTCCCGAGGAGTCCTAGAGGCGGTCGAAGGGTTCGGCGTAGCGGAACGCTCCCCGCACCTCCGGCCGGTACGCGCTCAACGCCCGCACCTGGAAGTACTGCGCCCACTCCGGGTTCGGCGGCACGACCCCGAACTCCGACGCCGCCCGGAACCCGTAACGGGAGTAGTAGGCCGGGTCGCCCAGCAACGCCACCAACGGCTCGTCCAACGCGTCCGCCGCGCCCAGCACCGCGTGCATCAACGCCTTGCCCACGCCCCGCCGCTGCACGTCCGGCCGCACGCTCAACGGCCCCAACCCCAACGCCGGCGTCTCGCCCACGAAGCCCCGCGTGCACACCACGTGCCCGACGACCTCGCCCTCGGCCTCGGCCACCAGGGACAGCGCGGGGATCCACCCCGAGTCCTCGCGCAACGCCCCCACCAGCCACACCTCGCCACCGGGGCGGTCCGCGAAGGCCGCCTCCGTGACGCTCGCGATCGCCTCGACGTCGGCCGCGCTCTCCCGGCGAATGATCATGCGCGCGACCCTACCGCTCGACCAGGTGGACCCCGGCCGGCATTTCCGCGCCCCTGAGAAAACCGAGAAGCACGTTCTGGAACGCCCGCGCCGCCGACGTGGGGGCCACGTCCGCCCGGTGCGCCAGACCCACGGTCCGGGACGTGCCCGGCGTGAGCGGCGTCCCGTGCAGGGACCGCGCCGCCAGCACGGTGCTCGGCACGATCGCCACGCCCAACCCGACCTCCACGAACCGCAGCACCGCGTCCATCTCGCCGCCCTCGACCGCGAACGTCGGCTCGAACCCCGCGCCCCGGCACGCGGCCAGCGTCGTCTCGCGCAGGTCGTAGCCCGGCCGGAACATCACCAGCGGGTGCGCGCGCAGGTCCAGCAACGACATCCGGTCCACGCCCAGCGGTGACGCCGAGGCGACCACCAGCTCCTCCCGCAGCACCGGCACCACGGTCAGCGCCCGGTGCGCGTCCACCGGCGACACGATGACCAGCGCCAGGTCCAGCGACCCCGCCTCCAACGCCTGCACCAGGTCCCGGGAGCCGCCCTCGGTGACCGAGACCTGGATGCCGGGGTAGGCGTCGTGGTACCGCTTGATCACGTCCGCGAAGATGCTGCCGCACAGGCTCGGCGTCGCGCCCACCCGCACCCGCCCGCGCCGCAGCCCGACCAGCTCGGCGACCTCCAGCCGGGCGGTGTCCACATCGGACAGGATGCGGCTCGCCACCGGCAGCAGCGCCTCGCCGGCCGGGGTGAGCGTGATGTTGCCGCGCGCCCGGCTGAACAGCTCCGCCCCCAGCTCCTTCTCCAGCGCGTGGATCTGCTTGGACAGTGAGGGCTGCGCCACACGCACCTCCTCGGCGCCCCGCGTGAAGTGCCGCGTCCGGGCCACTGCCAGGAAGTACACGAGTTGCTGGAGCGTCATAGCCCCAGGCTATCCTCAGCCAGCTCACGATGTATTGGACGACTCGTCGCGCCCGTTCCTAGCGTCGTCGGCGTGGACACGATCCGGCTCTACCGCAGCACGATCGGCAAGAAGGCCGTCATGGCGGTCACCGGCGCGGTGCTGTTCCTCTACGTCGTCGTGCACATGCTCGGCAACCTGTCGATCTTCGCCGGGCCGGGCGCGCTCGACGCCTACGGGAAGTTCCTGCGTGACATCAACGTCGTCTGGCCCACGCGGTTCGGGCTGCTCATCGCCGTCACGCTGCACTTCGTCGCGGCCTACCGACTGACCGCGAAGGCCCGCAAGGCCCGTGGCCGGTACGAACACCGCCGGCCCGTCCAAGGCTCCTACGCCGCTCGCACCATGCGCTGGGGCGGCGTGATCATCGGCCTGTTCGTGGTCTACCACCTGCTGGACCTCACCGCCGGCGTGCTCAACCCGCACGGCGTGCCCGGCGAGATCCACGCGAACGTCGTCGCCGACTTCCGGCACTGGTACGTGGTGCTGGCCTACACGGTCGCGGTGGTCGCGCTGGGCTTCCACATCCGGCACGGCGTGTGGAGCGCGACCCGCACGCTCGGGGTCGTCACCTCGCGGACCATCGGGTTGGCCGTGGCGGTCGTCGTCTGCGCCGGCTTCCTCTCCGTCCCCTTCGCCGTCTTCACCGGATTGGTGGGCTGACATGAGCTTCTACACCGAAGGCCCGCCGATCGCCGACCAGCGCGTCCCGGACGGGCCGATCGAGAACCGCTGGGACCGCCGCCGCTTCTCCGCGCGCCTGGTCAACCCGGCCAACCGCCGCAACCGCACGGTCATCGTCGTGGGCACCGGCCTGGCCGGCGGGTCGGCCGCCGCGACCCTGGGCGAACTCGGCTACCGCGTGAAGTCGTTCTGCTACCAGGACTCCCCGCGCCGCGCGCACAGCATCGCCGCGCAGGGCGGGATCAACGCGGCCAAGAACTACCGCAACGACGGCGACTCCGTGCACCGCCTGTTCTACGACACGGTGAAGGGCGGCGACTTCCGCTCCCGCGAGTCGAACGTGCACCGGTTGGCGCAGATCAGCGTGGAGATCATCGACCAGTGCGTGGCGCAGGGCGTGCCGTTCGCCCGCGAGTACGGCGGCCTGCTGGACACGAGGTCTTTCGGCGGGGCGCAGGTCTCCCGCACGTTCTACGCCCGGGGGCAGACCGGGCAGCAACTCCTCCTGGGCGCCTACCAGGCACTGGAACGCCAGATCAACGCCGGACGCGTCGAGATGCACGCCCGCCACGAGATGCTCGACCTGGTCGTCGTGGACGGCCGGGCGCGCGGGATCGTCGTCCGCGACCTGGTCTCCGGTGAGGTCTCCACGCACTTCGCCGACGCCGTCGTGCTGGCCACCGGCGGGTACGGCAACGTGTTCCACCTGTCCACCAACGCCAAGGGCTGCAACACCACGGCGATCTGGCGGGCGCACCGCCGGGGCGCGCTGTTCGCGAACCCGTGCTTCACCCAGATCCACCCCACGTGCATCCCGATCAGCGGCGACCACCAGTCCAAGTTCACCCTGATGAGCGAGTCGCTGCGCAACGACGGCCGCGTGTGGGTGCCGAAGGACCCGAACGACCCGCGCAAGCCCAACGACATCCCGGAAGCCGAGCGCGACTACTTCCTCGAACGGATGTACCCGAGCTTCGGCAACCTGGTGCCGCGCGACATCGCGTCCCGGGCGGCGAAGAACATCTCGGACGAGAAGCGCGGTGTCCACCTGGACTTCGCGGACGCCCTCAAGCGCCTCGGCCCGCTCGCGGTGGAGGAGCGTTACGGGAACCTCTTCGAGATGTACCAGCGCATCACGGGCGACGACCCGTACAAGGTGCCGATGCGCATCTACCCGGCTGTCCACTACACGATGGGTGGACTCTGGGTGGACTACGACCTGCGGTCGAACATCCCCGGCCTGTACGTGATCGGCGAGGCCAACTTCTCCGACCACGGCGCGAACCGGCTGGGCGCGAGCGCGTTGATGCAGGGCCTGGCGGACGGGTACTTCGTGCTGCCCGGAGTGATCGGCGACTACCTGGCGGACGGGCCGTTCGAGGCCTTGGACGGGACGCACCCGGCCGTCGCCGACACGGTGTCCGAGGTGCGCGGCCGGATCAAGACGCTGTTGGCGGTGGACGGCGACCGGACCGTGGAGTCGTTCCACCGCGAGCTGGGCCGGCTGATGTGGGACGAGTGCGGCATGGAGCGCAACGAGGCCGGGCTGCGCAAGGCGTTGGACCGGATCCCGGAGCTGCGGGAGGAGTTCTGGCAGCGGGTCAAGGTGCCGGGCACGGGCGCGGAGCTGAACCAGCAGCTGGAGAAGGCGGGCCGGGTGGCGGACTTCTTCGAGCTGGCCGAGCTGATGTGCGTGGACGCGCTGCACCGCGAGGAGTCCTGCGGCGGCCACTTCCGGTCCGAGAGCCAGACCCCCGACGGCGAGGCGCTGCGCGACGACGCCCGCTTCTCCTACGTCGCCGCGTGGGAGTTCACCGGCGACAAGCCCGTGCTGCACAAGGAAGAGCTGGTCTTCGACCACGTCCAGCCGACGACCCGGAGCTACGCGTGAAACTGACCCTGCGGATCTGGCGGCAGCACGGCTCGTCGGGGCGGCTCGTCGAGTACGCCATGGACGACCTGTCGCCGGACATGTCGTTCCTGGAAGCGCTGGACGTGCTCAACGAGAGGCTCATCCTGGCCGGCGAGGAGCCGGTGGCGTTCGACCACGACTGCCGTGAGGGCATCTGCGGCATGTGCGGCGTGATGATCAACGGTGTCGCGCACGGGCCGCAGAAGGCGACCACGGCGTGCCAGTTGCACCTGCGGCACTTCAAGGACGGCGATGTGCTCACGGTGGAGCCGTGGCGCGCGGACCCGTTCCCCGTGGTGCGGGACCTCGTGGTGGACCGGTCGGCGTTCGACCGGATCATCGCCGCCGGCGGGTACGTCAGCGTGCCCACCGGCAGCGCGCCGGACGCCCACGCCCTGCCGGTGCCCAAGCCGGACGCGGACACGGCGTTCGAGGCGGCGGCGTGCATCGGGTGCGGGGCGTGCGTGGCGGCGTGCCCCAACGGGTCCGCGATGCTGTTCACCGCCGCGAAGGCCACCCACCTGGGCGTTCTGCCGCAGGGACAGCCCGAGCGGTACCAGCGGGCGCGGAACATGGTGGCCGAGCACGACGCCCTCGGGTTCGGCGGCTGCACCAACACCGGAGATTGCACTTCGGTGTGCCCCAAGGGCATCCCGTTGACCACGATCGCGCGCCTGAACGCGGACCTGTTGAAGGCTCACACCACTCGCAGGGACAGGTAGCTCACCGAGCACACCAGGAGCGTCGCCAGCAACCCGAGCAGCATGGCCCGCGGTCCGGTCGCGAGCAGTCGCCGCGGCCGGACCGCCGTACCCAGCCCGAACATGGCGGCGGCGAACAGGATCGTGGTCAGGGTCTTGGTGACGCCGAGGACGTCGCCCGGGACCAGCCCGGTGGACCGCACGACCACCATCCCCAGGAACCCGACGAGGAACAGCGGCACCAGCGGCGTGTCCCGCTGCCGACCCACCAGCGCCGCGACCGGGGCCAGCAGCGCCACCCGGCTCAGCTTCACCGCCATCGCGGTCGCCGCACCCGCCGCCGGCGCGGCGACCGCGACCTGCGCCACCTCGTGCACGCTCAACCCGATCCACTCCGGGGACGCCCCGAGCAGCGGCAGGGCGATCATGGTCACCGTCCCGAAGAGCGTGACCAGGGCGACGCTGGTGGCCACGTGGTCCTCGTCCTTGTCGGAGGCCACGGCGGCGATCGCCGACGCACCGCAGATCGAGAACCCGCTGGCCATCAGCACGGCCAGCTCACGCGGCACCCGCAAACGTTTGCCCAGCCAGAGCGTGCCGGTGAACGTGATGGCGACCGTGAGCACGGCGGCGACAAGGATCCCCGGCCCGAGTTCGACGAGTTGCGGCAGGGACAACTGCAAGCCCAGGAGCACGACACCGGCCCGCAGCAGCCGCCGGGTCACGGCGGCGAGCGGCGGCAGGCGTCCACCCAGGACGACCCCCAGGACCAACGCGCAGATCAGCACGTTCACCAGGTTGCGCGGGTCCCCGGGGTCGCGGTAGCCGGCAACCCGCGATGAAGTCATACCCTGGGGCTATGACCGACCTGGAGTCGCTGCGGCTGTTGGTGCTGGTCGGCGAGCTGGGCAGCCTCGGCCGGGCGGCCCGGGAGCTGGGCATCGCGCAGCCGTCGGCGAGCAAGCGGCTGGCCACCCTCGAACGCGGCCTGGGCCTGGCGCTGGTGGACCGGGGCCGGCGGGGTTCCGCGCTCACCCCGGCGGGCGTGGTCGTGACCGAACGCGCCCGGGTCGTGCTGGACGAGCTGGACCGCCTCACCGAGAGCGCCCGCGCGCTGCGGTCGGCGCAACAGGCGGAGCTCCGGGTCGCGGCGAGCATGACCGTGGCCGAGCACCTCGCGCCAGGCTGGATCGGTGAGCTGCGCCGCACCCGCCCCGAGCTGCACGTGGGTCTGCGGGTGACCAACTCGGAGACCGTCGGCCGGCTGGTCCGCGAGGGCGCGGTGGACCTCGGGTTCGTGGAGACGCCCGGACCGCTGGACGGCCTGTCCACGCGCAAGGTCGCGGTGGACCGCCTGGCCGTGGTCGTCCCTCCCGGCCACCGCTGGGTCCGCCGCCGCCCGACCACCCGCGACCTCGCCGCCACCCCGCTGGTCGTGCGCGAACGCGGCTCCGGCACCCGAGACACCCTGGACCGAGCCCTCCCCGACGCCTGCCCACCAGCCCTGGAACTGGGCTCTACAACGGCCGTGCGCGGGGCGGTCGTCGCAGGTGTCGCGCCGGCGGTCTTGAGCGTGCTGGCCGTGGCCCTGGACCTGGCCGACGGGCGGCTGGTCGAGGTGCCCGTGGAAGGCCTGGACCTGCGACGCGTGCTGCGGGCCGTGTGGCCGGCGGGCCGAAGGCTCGTTGGACCTGCCGCGGAACTCCTCGCCGTCGCTGTGCGCCGTAGTTCAATGGGTGCATGAGCTGGTTCCGCCGACGCACCGAGCCCACGCCCGCCCCGCGCCACCTGCCCAACCCGGAGGAGGCGGCGGCGCAGTTCTGGCGGCGGTGGTTCGAGCTGCTGCCGGAGGTCAACGCGGCGCTGGGCGAGCGCGAGCCGCACCGGCTGGAGAACGAGCTGTGCGAGCTGGTCGCCGGCGTCCACCCCGACCTGCACTTCTCCCTCGACCGCGGGCAACGGGCCATCTACTCGCTGGTGCTCAGCGGCCAGGAGGACCCGCGGCTGCGGCCCTACACCGACGCGTGGAAGGCCGCCGCGCCGGCCGACGACATGATCTGGGAGTTCCACGACTCCGTGCCGCCGGTGCCCGACCCGACCGAGGTGACCGTCAACCTGGGCGCGAAGCGCGTGCCGCTGGCCGACGTGCGGGTCGTGGCGCAGGTCGGCGAGGGCCTGGTGGACGTCGCCGTCTACCACCCGGAGTTCGGCGCGCTGTCGGAGGAGCAGCGGCGGACCATGACGTTCCTGTCCCTGGACGTCACGCTCGGTGAGCGGCTGGCGGGGGAGCGGCTGGGCCGCGTGGAGACCGCGGTCGCGGAGCCCGCGAGCACGATCGGCCTGCTGGAGCTGCGCGAGCTGGTGCTGTCCCTCGTGGACTGAAATTGTCGTACCCGCTGGTTAACATCCTCCCGTGACCAGTGACTCACTCGACCGGACCAACGGTGCCGCGCAGGGCGTGGAGGACGTGCCCGCCCCCGCGCGGGAGCGCCACGCCGCGCTCGCGGAGGAGGTCCGGGGCCACCAGTTCCGGTACTACGTCCTCGACGCGCCCACGATCAGTGACGGTGAGTTCGACGCGCTGCTGCGCGAGCTGGAGGCGCTGGAGGCCGAGCACCCCGGGTTGGCCACACCCGACTCGCCCACCCAGCTGGTCGGCGGCACGTTCTCCACGGAGTTCGCGGCGGTCGACCACCTGGAGCGGATGCTGAGCCTGGACAACGTGTTCTCCGCCGACGGGCTGCGCGCGTGGTGCGAGCGGGTGGCGAAGGAGGTCGGGGACGACGCGCACTACCTGTGCGAGCTGAAGATCGACGGCCTGGCGGTCAACCTGCTCTACGAGCACGGGCGGCTGGTGCGGGCGCTGACCCGCGGCGACGGGCGGACCGGCGAGGACGTGACGCTGAACGTCCGGACGCTGGAGGACGTGCCCGAGGTGCTGACCGGGACCGAGGAGTACCCGGTGCCGGCGCTGGTCGAGGTGCGCGGCGAGGTGTTCTTCGCGGTCGAGGACTTCCTGGAGCTCAACGCGAAGCTGGTCGAGGCGGGGAAGACGCCGTTCGCCAACCCGCGCAACACGGCGGCGGGGTCGTTGCGGCAGAAGGACCCGAAGGTGACGGCGTCCCGGCGGCTGCGGATGATCTGCCACGGCCTGGGCAAGCGGGAGGGGTTCGAGCTGACCCGCCAGTCCGAGGCGTACGAGGCGCTGCGGGCGTGGGGCCTGCCGGTGTCGTCGCACACGCGGGTGCTGACGTCGTTCGAGGAGATGCAGGCCCACGTCGAGTACTGGGGCAGCCACCGGCACGACGCCGTGCACGAGATCGACGGCGTGGTGGTGAAGGTGGACGAGGTCGCGCTCCAGCGCCGCCTGGGCTCCACGTCGCGCGCGCCCCGGTGGGCGATCGCCTACAAGTACCCGCCGGAGGAAGCGACGACCACGTTGCTGGACATCAAGGTCCAGGTCGGGCGGACCGGTCGGGTCACGCCGTTCGCGGTGATGGAGCCGGTGAAGGTGGCCGGTTCCACGGTGGCGCGCGCGACCCTGCACAACGCGAGCGAGGTGAAGCGCAAGGGCGTGCTGATCGGCGACCGGATCGTGATCCGCAAGGCCGGCGACGTGATCCCGGAGGTCCTGGGCCCGGTGATCGACGCCCGGCCGGCCGACGCGCGCGAGTTCGAGATGCCGGCCGCGTGCCCGTCGTGCGGCACGGTCCTGCGCCCGATGAAGGAGGGCGACGTCGACATCCGCTGCCCTAACGCGGCGACGTGCCCGGCGCAGCTGAAGGGGCGCCTGGAGTACCTGGCGTCCCGGGCGGCGCTGGACATCGAGGTGCTGGGGGCCGAGGGCGCGGCGGCCCTGGTCGACTCGGAGGTCTACGACGACGAGGGCGACCTGTTCGCGCTGACCGCGCGGGAGCTGGCGGCGGTGGACCTGTTCCGGACGATGTCCGGTGAGCTGAGCGCCAACGCGGTGAAGCTGCTGGACAACCTGGAGGCGGCGAAGAACCGTCCACTGTGGAGGTACCTGGTGGCGCTGTCGATCCGGCACGTGGGTCCGACGGCGGCGCGGGCGCTGGCCCGGGAGTTCGGTTCGATCGAGCGCATCAAGGCCGCGTCGGAGGAGGAGCTGGCGGCGGCCGAGGGCGTGGGTCCGACCATCGCGACGGCGGTGCGCGAGTGGGTCGAGACGCCGTGGCGGCAGGAGGTCGTGCGCAAGTGGGCCGAGGCGGGCGTGCGGATGGCGGAGGAACGCGACGAGTCGGTCCCGCGCAACCTGGAGGGCCTGTCGATCGTGGTGACGGGTTCGCTGGAGGGTTTCTCGCGGGACGAGGCGAAGGAGGCGATCCTGTCGCGCGGCGGGAAGGCGGCGGGCTCGGTGTCGAAGAAGACGGCCTTCGTGGTCGTGGGCGAGTCCCCGGGCTCGAAGGCCGACAAAGCCCTGCAGCTCAAGGTCCCGGTCCTGGACGAGGCCGGCTTCCGAGTCCTGCTCACCGACGGCCCGGACGCGGCCCGGGAGGTCGCCACGGTGGCCACGGAGGAAGATCACCCGAAGGAGTGAGCGCATTCTGACGGCGTTTTCCAACCCTCGCGCGTCCCGGTAAACAAGGAGCGGCGGCACCCCGGCCCACCGCCCCCACCCAGACGCCCCACCGCCCTACACCCCGCACCGGCCGACACCCCAGCCACCCCCGCCGAACCACCCACCACCGCCGAACCGCCCACCACCGCCGAACCGCCCACCACCGACCCGCCGCCCGTGCCGCCGCGCTCACGGCCACGTCCACCGCCGAACAGGTCAGCCGGCGCATCGCCCGAGCGTTGGCCGCC
>NZ_JBEZBW010000087.1:0-36002 GCF_040647305.1 Saccharothrix sp. NPDC042600
GTTGCCTCCGGCAGGCCGTACGGGGAACGAACCGACGCCCTTCCACCCCCGGGGGCCTGCCGCGCGGCGAGCGCCGCTTTTAGCTCTTCGCTCTTCGCTTTCGCTCTTGATCTTCCCGCTCGCCGCTCTCCGCCTCCGCTTCTTGGAAGCACCCCGCCGCACCTATGAGATCGTAGGAGCGTGAAAGAGCGCGCTCGGGTGCCGTTGGACGACATAGTCCGGCTTAGGCGCGCCCGCGACACCATGGACCGGGACTACGCCCTGCCACTCGACGTCCCCGCCCTGGCCAAGGTCGCCCTCATGTCCCCCGGCCACTTCTCGCGCAGCTTCCGGGCCGCCTTCGGTGAGACGCCCTACAGCTACCTCATGACCCGGCGGATCGAGCGGGCCAAGGCGTTGCTGCGGCGTGGCGACCTGTCGGTGACCGAGGTGTGCTTCGCGGTCGGCTGTACGTCGCTGGGGTCGTTCAGCACCCGGTTCACCGAGTTGGTCGGCGAGTCGCCCAGCGCCTACCGGGCCCGGGACCACGAGGACGGGGCGGCGATCCCGGCGTGCATCGCCAAGATGTACCTGCGACCGATCAGGAACGGAGAAGCGAAACCCGACCCCCGGTCGTAGCGTGACCGGCATGGACATCAAGGTTTCCACCTGTTTCATCGCGGTCGACGACCACGACAAGGCGCTCGCCTTCTACCGGCACGCCCTCGGCCTGGAGGTGCGCAACGACGTCTCCTTCGAGGGCATGCGCTGGGTCTCCGTCGGGTCGCCCGACCAGCCCGACCTGGACATCGTGCTCGAACCCGCCGTCGCCACGCCCAACGCCACCGCCGCCGACCGGGACGCCGCCGCCGAGCTGCTCGCCAAGGGCCTGCTGCGCGGGGTGATCTTCACGACCTCCGACGTCGACGCGACCTTCGAACGGGTCCGCGCGGCCGGCGGCGAGGTCCTCCAGGAGCCGATGGACCAGCCCTACGGCGTCCGGGACTGCGCGTTCCGCGACCCTTCCGGCAACATGCTGCGGATCAACCAGAAGTAACGCGAAGGGCTTCCGACAACGGCCACCCCCTGGACGCCCGGGGTGGCCGGTTCACCCCGCGCCGATGCACACGAACCCGGACGGCCCGACCTCAAGCTGCGCCTCCGCCAACGCCCGCGCCGGCGCGACGCCCGCCACCAAGCGCCGGTGCACGGCGGTCATCAACGGCTTGGTCTCCGCGTCCGGGACCGGCACCACCGACGCGATGACCCGGGCCGTGCCGCGTTCGATGAACATCGCGCTCAAGCCCAGCAACTCGTCACCGGACACCACGACCGACCGGCCCACGTCGCACGCCGCCAGCAACACGGTGTCCGGCACGCGCTTGAGCCGTTGCACGTCGTGCACGTTGAGCTGGCCGTCGTGCAGCCGCAGCGCGGAGAACAGCGGGTTGTCCGACGCCAGCACGCCGTGGGCGGCCAGGTGCGCGGTGCCGGCGGTCTCCAGCGCCGCCAGCACCGCCTCCACGGTCGCCGCGCCGCCCACCAACGGGACCCGGCCGTGGATCGCCGCGACCGCCTCGGCCTCCTCCCGCGCACCGGGCAACCCCGGACCACCCGCCACCACGACCTCGCCCGACGACGGCGGCCGGGTCGCGGCCCGGTGCCACAACGCCGCCGAGGGCGACACCGCCACCGGCCGTCCCGCGCACGACGGGAGGATCGACCACGGCAGGCTGTGCAGGACACCGGTCGGCACGACCACCAGCGGCCGGTCGGCGACCAAGCGCGGGAACGGCAACAGCAACGCGTCCAGCCGCACCGCCACATCCCTCAACAACCCCAACGCCCTCGCCACCCCCGCCCCACCGGCCAACCGACGCAACGCGAACGGCACCCGCTCCACCAGCCCCGCGACCTCGCTCACCGCCGCGAGGTCGTGCCGCTCCAACCGACCGTCCACCAGGGACAGCGCCAACACTCGACCATCGACCTGGACGTACTCGACCAACACCCGATCACCCAGCACGGCCGACAACTCCCCCACCCGCACCGGCCCAGCCTGCTCAGCCCGCTCAGCCCCGCCCCGCTCGGCCCCAGCTCCCTCAGCCCCGGCCGCCTCAGCCCCGACCCGCTCATCCCGGTCAGCCCGCAACAACCGACTCCGGTCGCGGATGCGGCGCTCCAACTCGACCTGGCGGCGCACGAGCCCACCGGTCTGCCGCCCCTCCGCGCGCGCCCGGTCCAGCTCGGCCGTCGTGGCGCGCAGCTTGGGCAGCAGCGCGGCCAGGAGCGGGTCGTCCGGCGGACGCACCGGGCGGACCAGCAACCGGCTCGCCCGGCCGCGTTCGGCCCACTCGAACACCGCCGACGGCCGGCCCTCCGCCAACGCGATCCGCAGTCCCACGTCCACCAGCTCGGCGCGGTGCGCGGCGGAGTACGCGCGCAGGTCGCTCGCGGCCAGGGCGGCATGGTGCTCGTCCAGCACGCGCAGGCCGTTGCGGGCCGCGCGCAGGGCTCCGGCGGTGTCCCCGGCGGCGCGGCGGGCCAGCGCCTCGGCGTACCAGCCGCGGGCGCGCAGCGTCGCCGGGCCACGCCGGCGGACCCGGGCCGCCTCCGCCCGGTACCGGGCCGCCGCCTCGGGACGTCCGCGCAGCTCGGCGAGCCGCGCCGCGTCCAACCGGGCCTGCACCGCGGCCAGCGGGCGGCCGGTGGCGGCCAGCGTCGCGACGGTCGCGTCGATGTCCCGTGCCGCGGCCCGGTCCGGCTCGCCGCTGCCCAGCGTCGCCTGGAGCAGGGCGGCACGGGACAGCGCGACCCACCGCGCCCGGCCCTGCCGCCCGAACGCCCGCAGCGCGGTCCGGGCGTGCGCGGCGGCGGTCGGCCAGTCCCGTTCCGACAGCGCCACCTGGGCCAGCAGCAACTGCATCTCCGGCACCTTCAGCCGCCGCCCGTGCCGCCGGAACGCCTCGACGGCCCGTTCGGCGGCGTGCCGCGCCTCGGTCATCAGCCCGACCGAGAGCAGCAGCGCGGCCCGGTCCTGGAGCACGGCCGCGACCTGCCCGCCCTGGCCGGTGATGATCCGCTCGGCCTCCTCGAACGCCGCGAGCGCCGCCGGCACGTCGCCGCGCAGCCCGGCCACGTACCCGGTGTTGCCGGTGATGATCCCGACCGCCAGCTCCCGTCCGAGGTCGCGGGCGATGGCGTCGGCTTCGGCCAGGTCCCGGCGCGCCGCCTCGAAGTCGTGCCGCTCGGCCTGCAACAACCCCCGGTTGACGATGGTCCGCTGCACGCCCAACCGGTCCCCGGCCCGCCGCAGCGCCGGCACGGCGGCCCGGTAGTCGGCGAACGCCTCGTCCAGCCGCCCGATGTGGTAGAGGATCGCGCCCCGCTGGGCCCGCGCCTGCGCGCCGGCCCGCCCGGTCAGCACGGCGATCGCCGCGTCGACCTCCCGCAACGCCGACCGCGTCGAGCCGCGCTGGGCCAGCACGAACGCCATCTTCATCCGGCTCTGCGCGGCGATCTCGGGCCGCCCGGCGCGTTCCCCGTACCGGACGGACCGGCGCAGGTGCCGGATCGCGTCGTCCACCGCGCCGGTCTGCATGAGGGCGTGCCCCCACGCCTGCTCGGCGACGGCGACCGCCTCGGCGTCGCGCTCCCGCTCGGCCCGCCGCAGGGCGCGGCGCGCGGCGGGCACCGACCGGGCGGGGTTGGCGTCGGCGAGCCGCATCGCCTCCCGCGACTCCTCGACCGCGGAGTGCGACGACATGCGGGACAGCCTGCCCGTGCGGCGGCGAGCCGCCAACGCATTACCGCGCTTTCTCTACGATGGGCTGATGGTCATCATGCGCGTGGTCCGGTCATGAGCAACGTCGAGGCGGCACCGGTTGAACTGGTGTGCGGCAGCACGTCGGCGCACCGGCCGGTGGAGGTCCTGACGCCGAGGGACGTGCCGCTGGGCGGTCCCCGGGCGATGTCGGTCCGCCGCACGCTGCCGCAACGCGACCGCACCATGATCGGCGCGTGGTGCTTCGCCGACCACTACGGCCCCGACGACGTGTCGCGGACCGGTGGCATGGACGTCGCCCCGCACCCGCACACCGGTCTGCAGACGGCGAGCTGGCTGTTCACCGGCGAGATCGAACACCGCGACAGCCTCGGCGTGCACGCCGTGGTCCGCCCCGGCGAGCTGAACCTGATGACCGGCGGCGCGGGCATCTGCCACTCCGAGGTGTCCACGGCGGACACCACGGTCCTGCACGGCGTCCAGCTCTGGATCGCCCTCCCGGACCGCCACCGCGACGCACCGCGGAACTTCCAGCACCACGCCCCCGAGCCCGTCGAGGTCCAGGGCGCGGTGGTGCGGGTGTTCCTGGGCACCCTGTGCGGGCAGACGTCCCCGGTGGACACCTTCAGCCCGCTGCTGGGCGCGGAACTGGTGCTGGCCCCGCGGGCGGACTTGACCTTGGCCGTGAACCCGGCCCACGAGCACGGCGTCCTGGTGGACCGGGGCGCTCCCACCCTCAACGGCACCCGCCTCGGGCACGGCGAACTCGGCTGCACGGCGACCGGCGCGGATTCCCTCCACCTGGCCAACCCGTCGGACGAGCCGGCCCGCGTGGTCCTGCTGGGCGGCGAGCCGTTCGGCGAGGAGATCGTGATGTGGTGGAACTTCGTGGGCCGCACGCACGACGAGATCGCCGGGTTCCGCGACGAGTGGCAAGCCGAATCCGACCGCTTCGGCCGCGTGAACGGCTACCCCGGCCCCCGCCTACCCGCCCCACCCCTACCCACCGGCCGCCTCCGCCCACGAGGCAACCCCCGCTGACCCGCCAACCGGCCGCCCGCGCGCGAAACCCCGGCGAACCCACTGCCCGCGCGCGAAGCCCCGGCCAACCCACCGCCCGCGCCCGCCCGCGCGCAACCCGCCTGACCCACCACCCGCGCCCAACGCCACCCGGCCCGACCCGGCCCGCGCCCAACCCGGCCCGGCCCGCGCCCAACCCCGCTAGCCCGCCGCCTGCCAGGGCGAGAACCGGCCGCCGTCCTGTTCCACCGCGGTGTGCAGGCGGCCGTCGGCGGCGATCGCCAGGAGGACCACCCGCCCGGTCCCGTCCACCGCCGCCGTCGGGTAGTCCAGCGGCTGCCCGCCCACGGACGTGCCGTTCACCGACACCGCCCCCGCCGCGTCCCGCCCGACGACCACCACCCCGTCCCGGCCGTGGACCGCGGCCGGCTGCCCGGGCCCGCCCGGACCGGGGGCACGCACCGGCGGCGACCAACCGTCACCCGATCGAGCGGTGCGCACGACTTCACCCGTCTGCGCCACCGCGTGCACCACGGTGAGCGTCCCGTCCGGCCCGACCGCCACGCTCGGCGGACCGGCCGGCGGCGTGGACGGGTAGGACCGGTCCCACGACCCCGCCCAGTGGACCACCGCGTCCACCGTCGTCCCGAACACCTCCGGCGCCCCGGACGCGCCGGTCACGGCCGCCAAGCCGTCCACCACTCCCGACCCGCCCAGCCTGGTCCACCCGCCCCAGCGGCCGTCGGCGTCCTGTTCGGACCGGCTGACGCCGCCGCCCGCGTCCCGGACGAACACCGCCACGCGGCCGTCGCCGTGCGCCGCCGCCGCGGGCGTGCCCACCCGGCGGTCGCCCGGGTCGGGGCTGCCCAGGGCGTGCCAGCCTCGGTCGTCCCGGCACCTGATGTCCCGGGTGTCCAGGCGACGCCCGCACACCGTCATGCCGTGCCTGCCCCGCGTCACGGAAAGGCCGAAGGCCAGCTTGCCGCCCGGCGACCCGAGGTCGTCCAGGCGCTCCCACCCCGAGCCGACCTGGCGCCAGCCCAACAGCCGCCGGCCCTGGGCCGCGTAGGCGCGCAGGCCGTCGTCGGCCCTGCCCACCCAGGCCGTCCCCCGGTCCCAGCGGTAGTACATGCGGCGGGGCCAGGCGTCGTAGGACGGGTGGCCGCCCGCATAGCGGTCGTGGGCCTGGTAGGCGGCGAAGTCGGCGAGCTTCTCGGCCTGCTGGTCCGGGCTCAGGTTCACCGGGGCGCGGTCGATGTTGTAGTCGCGGTAGCCGACCACGACCAGGCGCGGGCGGTCCGGCGAGCGCTGGTAGACGCGGGCCGCCTCCTCCGCGAACCGGGCGCTCATGACGTGGTCGGGGTGGTCGTGCCAGGGCTGCCACTGCGGGTAGTCCGGGTCCGGGTCGCTGTCCTGCACGCGCAGCACGGTGGGCCGGAAGCCGTCCATGATCTTGACCAGGACGCGGATCAGGGCGTTGCCGGTGTAGGTGGACGGCTCGGTCATCTTGCCGCCGGTCGGGGTGAGCGTGTCCACGGAGACCACGCCGCCCGCCCGGTCGTGCCACAGCCGCCGCAACGCGCCCCGGCCGCCGTCGGCGCGGGGGTCCGCGTCCTCCGGCAGGTTCAGGAACACCAGCGCGACCTGCGGTTTCGCCTTCAGCGTGTAGCGCTCGCCCACCCGGCCGCCGGCCAGGTCCATCGCCGCGCCGTCCCACTCGTCGGGCACGCCCGCCATCCGAGCGTACGCCGCCCGCGCCCCGGCCTGGCGGGCCGCCGAGTAGCCGTTCGCGTCGGCCACCTCGGCCTCGCCGGCGGTGACGAACACCGTCATCACGCGCTTGCCCGACCGGACCGCCTCGCGCACGTCGGGGTTCATGAACAGCACGTCGTCGTCGTGGTGGGCGACCACCTGCAGGTAGGCGACCTCGGCCGCGCCGGCCGGCTCGTGCGCGGGTTCGGCGCACGCCACGACCAGCGCGAGCACCAGCGCGACGAACACCGCCAACGGTCGTGCACGTGCCATCGGAACCGCCGCCCCCCATCCCCGCGTGCCGGCGCCGGACAGGCTACCGACAGAATGTCGGACGGGGACGACCAGGACGGACAAAGCAACGCAATACGGGTGTCCGGCGTCGGTAATGGGTGGGGACCGCCGGCGATAGTCCCAGGGGTACTCGGCCAACAGGGGTTCAAGGGGAGTTGTGCGCATCTCAGTCGTGGTGCCGTGCTTCAACGAGGAAGCCGGACTGGAAGAGCTGTACGCGGCGCTGAGCCGGGTGCTCCCGCCGCTGGGCGGGGACTTCGAGGTCCTGCTGGTCGACGACGGCAGCACCGACAAGACGCTGGACCTGCTGCGCACCATCGCCGAGCGCGACGCGCGCTTCAAGTACCTCGCCCTGAGCCGCAACTTCGGCAAGGAAGCGGCCATGCTGGCCGGGCTGAGCCACGCCACCGGCGACTACGTCGCGATCATGGACGCGGACCTGCAGCACCCGCCGGAGCTGCTGGGCCGCATGGTCGAGATGATCGGCGCGGGCTACGACCAGGTCATCGCCCGGCGCACCCGCAAGGGCGAGGCCACGCTGCGCAAGCTGGTGTCGAGCCTGTACTACAAGATGATCAACAAGGTCATCGACGTGGAGCTGGAGAACGGCGTCGGCGACTTCCGCGTGCTGAGCAGGCGCGCGGTGCAGGCGCTGCTGTCGCTGGGCGAGTACAACCGGTTCTCCAAGGGCCTGTTCGCCTGGATCGGCTTCGACACGGCCGTGATCGACTACGAGAACGTCACCCGCGCGGCCGGCAGCAGCAGCTGGACCTTCCGCAAGCTGCTCAACTACGGCATCGACGGCGTGGTGTCGTTCAACTCCAAGCCGCTGCGGGTCGCGATCTACCTCGGCGGCCTGGTGACCGTGCTGGCGTTCGCCTACGCGGTGTGGGTGCTGGTGGACGCGGTGCGCAACGGCGTGGACGTGCCCGGTTACGTCACGCTGATGTGCGCGGTGCTCGTGCTGGGCGGCCTGCAACTGCTGTTCCTGGGCGTGATCGGCGAGTACGTCGGCCGCATCTACTTCGAGTCCAAGCGCCGGCCGCACTTCCTGGTCAAGGAGTCGGCGGGCGCGGGCCACATCCCGGTGACCCTGCCGCTGGGACGTGAGCTGCCCGAGCACGCCGCCGAGGTGCGCGGCGAAGTCGTGGCCGGCCCGTTCGCGGAGCGGTCGACGTCGTGACCGCGAAACTCGGCCGGATCGTCCGGTTCGGACTGGTCGGCGTGCTCAACACGGGCGTGTACTACGGCCTGTACCTGCTGTTGAAGCTGGCGCTGCCCTACATGGCCGCGCACGTCCTGGCGTTCGTGCTGGCCATGGTCGGCTCGTACTTCATGAACTGCTTCTTCACCTTCCGCACGAAGCCGTCGTGGAAGACCTTCCTGCTGTTCCCGCTGTCCAACGCGACCAACTTCGTGGTGACCACCGCGGGGCTGTACGTGCTGGTCACGTGGTTCGCGGTCAACCAGCGGATCGCGCCCCTGCTCGCGGCGGCGGTGGCGATCCCGTTCACGTTCATCGTCGCGCAGCTGGTGCTCACCGGACGGTCGAAGCCCGCAGCGCCACCGATCAGGGAAGAGGAACGGACGTCGTGACGACGCTCGTCCACCGGCGGGTGTGGGGCCCGCTGGTCGCGTTCGGCGTGTGCGCCGCTGTCGTGCTGCTCGCCCAGGTGCCGTACCTGCGCAACCGGTTGTTCTACGTGTGGGACGACAGCGCGGTGCAGTTCATGCCGACCTGGCACCACCTGGGTCACCGGCTGCTCGGCGGCGACTGGCCGCCGCTGCTGGACGTGGACGGCTGGATGGGCGGCAACCTGCCCGCCGAGGCGCTGTTCGGCATCTGGAACCCGGTCAACCTGGGCAACTTCATCCTGGTGTCCCGGTTCGACGACCTGGGTCTGGCCGCGCTGGTGGTGAAGTCGGAGATCCTGGCGCTGCTGGCGCTGGGCGTCTACCTGGTGTGCCGGGAGCACGGCGCCGGGCGCGGGCCGTCGGCGGTGGTCGCGATCGCGCTGCCGTTCAGCGGGTTCACGCTGTACTTCGACACCGCGTCGTGGGTGGCCGGGCTGATGGCGTTCGCCTGGCTGCCCTACACGTGGTGGGCGGCGCGGCGGGCGGCCCGGGGCGCGGCGAGCCCGTTGTGGGCGATCCTGTTCGGTGCGCTCGCGGTGACCACCGGCAACCCGTACGGGCTGCTGGGCGTGTGCGTGGTGCTCGGTGCGCTGCTGGTGGAGAACTGGCTGCGGCGGGACCGGTCGGCGCTGGTGAGGCTGGTCCTGATCGGCGGGCTGGTGGCGTTGTTCGTGCCGCTGGTGTACCTGCCGCTGCTGGGGACGTCGTCGGTGACCATGCGCGCCGGGCAGGGGTTCGCCAGCGACGGCATCCTGATGCCGCGGCTGTCGGACCTGCTGTCGATGAGCATGCCCAGCCACCGGCCGATGATCCGGACGTTCAGCCTGGACTACCGCCTGCACTCGCCGGGCGTGTACTTCGCGTGGTTCGTGGTGCCGCTGCTGCCGTGGCTGCACTGGCGGCGGCTGCGCGAGCGGTGGCGGGAGCTGTCGGGCGTGTTCGTCGTGCTCGCGGCGTACGTGCTGCTGGCGGTGGGTCCGTCGAACATGTGGATGTTCCGGTTCCCGCTGCGCCACCTGGAGGTGGTGTACCTGGCGGTCGGGGTGCTGTTCGCGGTGGCGTTCACCGGCGGGCCGCGGTTCGACCACGTGCGGCGGCGGGTGGCGTTGACGGCGGCGGCGCTGCTGCTGTCGGGGTACCTGAGCTTCGCGGCGCAGCCGTGGCAGTGGCGGCAGCACGTGGTGGCGCTGGCCCTGCTGACCGTCGGGGCCGCGGTGGCCGTGGCGCTGGCCCGGTTCGTCCGGCCGCAGGCGACGTACGCGGCGCTGGTCGCCGGTGTGGGCGCGGCGCTGCTGCTGCAGACGTCGTGGTTCCCGGCGAACCTGGACGTGGCGGGGTACGGGTTCCCCCGGTCGGTGTCGGAGCTGAAGGCGCAGGCGCTGCCGCACGACGGCACGACGTTCCCGGTGGGGACCGTGCTGCCGGGCAACGTGGGCCTGGTGGCCGACCTGAGGTCGACCGGGTCGTACTCGGGCATGTCGTTCCGCGAGTTCGCCACCGCGACCTGCATGAACTACAAGGGCACGACGTGCGCGGCGAGCCTCGGGCAGATCCTCGCGCCGACCGCGGTGGACGGGCGTCCGCTGGTGGACCTGCTGCGGGTGGGCACGATCCTGGTGCAGAACGACGTGCTGCCCGACGTGCAGCCGCCGCCCGGGTGGCGGATCGGCGACCGGACGGCCACGCACACGTCGTTGCGGCGCGAGCAGCCGTTGCCGTGGCCGGGCGGCCGGCTGTCCCACGCCTCGCCCGGGGTGCGGGTGGGCGAGGACGTCTCGCCGGACGACCGGGACGAGTCGGTGAAGTTCACCAAGGACCGCGGTCCCGCCCAACTGGTGTTCGCGCGCCTGGCGTGGCCGGGGTACCGGGCGGAGGTCGGCGGCCGTGAGCTGGCCACCCGGCAGGGCCCGGCGGGCCTGCTCGTCGTGGACCTGCCCGCCGACGTCGAGAGCGGCGAGGTGAAGATCCGCTGGACCCCGCCCGGTCTCGGGCTCGGCGCGGCCCTGGCGCTGGCCGGCCTGCTCGGCGCCGTGGGGTACGCCCTGGTGAGCGGGCGAAGGCCACGGCGCGAACGTCCCGCGCCCGCGGCGAAGACCCCCCAGGACCTCGCCGTGGCGAACGCGTGACCCCGGCGGTGGGTTCCCGCCCACCGCCGGCTCCCCCTGCTCCGCCCGCGCCGTGGCGGGACCACGCTACGGCGACCCCGGTCCCCGGCCACGCCGGCGCGTGCACGCGGCGTTGTCGATCCGGGTACGGTTGTCGGCGGGGAGGCGCCCGTGCCCGACTTCACCACGGACCACACCGAGCCGCCCGCGGACCGGGTCGAGCGGTTCCAGACGGCGGCGTCCACCGCGTTCGCGCCGCTG
The DNA here is from genome assembly GCF_040647305.1 of Saccharothrix sp. NPDC042600. NCBI lineage: Bacteria > Bacillati > Actinomycetota > Actinomycetes > Pseudonocardiales > Pseudonocardiaceae > Saccharothrix > Saccharothrix sp. NPDC042600. The sequence goes on from NZ_JBEZBW010000087.1 coordinate 10,831, forward strand.
CTCGTCCGAGCGCAGGACGGCCCGCCGTTCCACGCCACGATCCGCGCCCGGGCCACCGGTGGGCTGCTGGTCTCCGACATCCGCACGTCGCCGGTGAGCGTGGACCGGCCGGCTCGGCGGATCAGCTCCAGCGACAACGACGTCTACAAGGTCGCGCTCCAACTGTCCGGCACGATGGGCGTGGCGCAGGACGGTCGGCGCGAGGTCATGCGGCCGGGTGACCTGGCCGTCTACGACACGACCAGGCCGTACGCGCTGGAACACCTCGAAGCCCTCGACGGCGAGGTCCGCACGGTCGTGATCGCCTGCCCGCGCCACTCCTTCGCCGCCGGCCCGGACGCGCTGCGCGAGGTCGTGGCGACCCCGGTCCCGGCCACCCGCGGCGTCACCGGGCTGGTGGCAGCCTTCTTCACCGGCCTGGCGGACGAACTGCCGAACGTGGACGCCCCGGGCACCCACCTGGCCGACGCCCTGGTGGACCTGATCTCCCTGACCTTCGCGGGCACGCCCCAGCCCGAGCCCTCGACCCTGACGGCCCGCATGATCGCCTACTGCGAGGCCAACCTGAGCGACCCGACCCTGTCCCCGCGAACGGTGGCCCGCGCCCACCACATCTCGGTCCGCTACGCCCACCGCCTGTTCGCCGACACGGACCGCTCCCTGGCGGCCTGGATCAGATCCCGCCGCCTGGACCGCATCCGCCGAGACCTGGAAAACCCCCTCCTGGCCCACCGCACGGTAGCCGCCATAGCCGCCCGCTGGGGCCTGTACGACGCCCCACACGTGAGCCGCCTGTTCCGAGCGACCTACGGCGTCAGCCCCACCACCTACCGCCGCGCCCACTCCGGCGGCTCGTGAGCTTCCCGCAATTGTCGGTACCCCGTGCGACCATGGAACCGGGGGCCGGAGGCCGGCCACCGCACCAGCCGGCACGGCCAGCCGCTCACCGCGTGGTCAGCGGCTCACCGGCCGGCACGGCCAGCCGCTCACCGCGGGGCAGCGGCTCACCGGCCGGCACGGCCAGTCGCTCACCGGCCGGCGCGGAAGATGATGGCTGCTCCCAGTGCCTCGCGCGCCGGGACGAACGGGTCGCCGTCGGGTGTGCGGCCGAGCGTGAAACCGTTGTCCCGCAAGTGTTCCTCGGTCGCGTCGAGGTCCCGGACGGTCACCGCGCAGGCGGCCAGGCCGGGGAGCGCGGGCGGCTGCTCGTCGGGCAGGAGCGCGGACAGATCGGTGGTCAGGGTCAGCCGCGCCGGCCCCAGGGTGAACGTGCGGGTGTGGGGTGCGTGCAGCGCCGGGACGCCCAGGTACGTCGTGTAGCGGGATTCGGCCGCGTCGAGGTCGTCCACGCACAGGATCGCCTCCTGCACACCGGTGGCCCCGTTGGGGTGGTCGAGGTGGCGGTTGTGTTGGAACCGCGGGTCCAGGTCGGCCACCGCGCCCACCCGCCCCTCGGGCGTGTCGTCCAGTTCCAGGTACCGCACGGTCTCCAGCACGCCGGGCTCGACCGGGCGTTGCACGGTGTTCACGCCGCCGTGGGGTACGCCGGCCTCGGCCAGGCGGGCGGCCGTGGCGTCGATGTCGGACGTCGAGAGCATGAGGATGTGCAGGCCCTCGAACCGGTCCAGGTGGGCGGTCAGGTCGGCGGTGGTCGCGGAGATGCGGTCCAGGAGGACGGGCAGCACCTCCGGAGGTGCTTGCAGCGGCACGAGTTCCGCGTCGGGAGGGACGCTGCCGGCCACCGGGGTCACCAGTTCCAGGAAGTCGGCGGGGAAGTCGGCGTGCGTGTTGGCCGCGCCGAACGGTTCGGGGTCCGCGCCCTCGCTCGGGGCGAGTGCCGGGCAACTCGGTGGCGGCACGGTGAAGCCGAGGCGGCGGTACAGGGTCGTGGCCCGGGCGATGTCGCGCACGACGTGCCCCACGTGGTGCAGGCGCGTGATCGTCATACCGATCAAGGTACGCGCGAGATCAGCAGGACTTCCGCAGAACCGTCCCGGATGTGCCGGGCAGCGAGACCGCCGTGACCGGCACGTTGCGCTCGTCGGCGTACGGCTGACCCAGGTCGATGCGCACCGACCCGGACTTCGTCGGGTTGGCGTTGACGATCACCGCGCCGCACGTGAAGTCCCGCCGGTACACCTTGGGCGCGATCTCGCGGTACGGCTGCTCGGCGGTGCCGAGGTTCCAGTAGTACATCGGGTCGCGGGCGGTCGGGTCGCCGTAGTCGTCGGTCTTCTCCATCTCCGCGATGGCGGCCTTGTCGCCGACGACCAGGTAGTAGCTCGCCATCGCGTATCGGAACGGCTGTTCGCGGCCCGGGGAGAAGTGCGGCTGCACCCAGGTGATCTTGCCGCGCCGCTCGTTGGCCGCGATCTCGGCGACCTGGCGGCTCCAGCCCTGGTCGTACTCGGGGAGGAGGTTGTCGTTGGAGAACGCGAGCCACCACTCGTCGAAGCCGCCGTCGAGGTGTTCGGTGTAGGTGTCCCAGGCGCCGGCGTGCAGGCGGGCGTTGGACAGGTTGGCGACGGTCTTGAGGTTCGCGGCGGTGAACTTGGGGCGGGTGTTGGCGAGCATCTGCTTGTACGCGGTCTGGAACGCGGCGTCGGTCGGGTACTTCCGCGGGCAGACGCCGGGGTGGTAGGCGTCGCAGGGGAACAGGGCGTTGTCCATGAACACGCCGTCGAACCCGCTCGCCTTGGCGTCGGCGATCACGTTGTCGGCCCAGGTGTTCTGGTAGGCGGTGTTGCCGATGTCCATCTGCCAGTGGCCGGGGTAGCCGTCGTACTCCAGGCGCTTGCCCTTGGCGTTGTCCAGGAACCACTCGGGGTGCTCGCGGTCGGCGGCGCAGTAGCCGACGCCGGCGGGGAGGTGCTTGTCGTCGACGCCGCCGCGGCAGGCGTAGCTGCGGGTGGAGGACAGGTCCTTGTAGACGAACACCTGGACCTTGGGGTTGTAGTGCTTGACGCGGCGCAGGATGTCGCCTTCCCAGGCGTTGAGCACGATGTAGGCGTGCCGGCGCGCTTCGGCGGCGAGCATCCACTCGGGGGTGGGGGTGCCGTTGAGGTGCAGCCAGAACGACTGCGCGTCCCCGACCCCGACGTACGAGTTCCCCACAGCGGGCACCGGCGCGACAACCACAGCCGCAAGCATGCCCACCACACCCAACAGCCGCCCACCCCACCCACTCATCAAACCCACCTCGTCGCCCGTATGACACCACCACTCCACGTTCGAGTGATGGCCACAGTCACACTGCGTCCACTGTGGAGTTGTCTACCCCGGGGCTGGGCGGTGAAACGTCCGCGCGGTCAGCCGACCGCCTCCAACCAGGCCTGACGGGCCACGGCTCGGGTGAACTCGCGGACGTGCAGGCCGGCTCTCAGCCACGCCGTGGGGAAGGCTTCCGTGTCGTCTCGGACCACTCGGCCGAAGGCGTCCCGGTCGCGGTCTCGGCAGGTGGTGGCCAGGTCGGTGAGGAGGGCGGCGGTGGTGGTCAGGCCGGTGGTGGCGAGGGTCGTTGCGGCTCGGGCGGTGGAGGGTGGGGCGGCGGCTGGGCGACCGCCGAGGGTGATGCGGTGCAGGACGTTCTTGAGTGGTGCCAGCGGTGTGGGGAGGGAAGTGGGGGTTGGGGTGAGGTGTTGCGTGGGGGTTGACGGGTGGGTGATGTAGGAGGGTTGTAGGTGGTCCAGGGAGAGGTCGGCGTGGGTGTTGAGGGGCTTGGGGAGGGTCAGGGCCGGGCTTGCGACGGCCAGGGGTGTGGCGGTGCCCGGGTGGTCGAGGGTGGGGCGGGCGATCACGCGCAGGGGTAGGCCGGGGAACTTGGCCAGCACGCGCAGGTTCTCCCTGGTGGTGTCGTCGTCGGTGGTCAGGTCCAGGGTGCCGGTCGCGGTGCTCATGCGGAGCGCGTGGCCTGCCGGGGCTGCCACCTCGCCCTCGGCGAAGAGCAGGGTTGGCGGGCGGTGGGATTCCGGGAGGTCCAGGGCGGCGAAGGCGGCCGTGAGCTGGTCCGTCAGGGGACGGGACCAGAGGGCGGTCAGGGGTTCGGTGTCCCAGGGGGCGCCCGAGGCCGCTACCGCCCGGACCTGCTTGCCCGCGCCCAGGCGGTGGTCCGGGGACGCGGTGCCGCCGGACAGGAGCAGGCCGGCTCTGCCCAGGGCGTGGTGGGTCAGGCCGGATTCGCCGATCGCCACCGGGCCGTTGGCGGCGGCCGGGACGCGTTCGGGGCCGCCGGGCAGGATCGACGGGACGGTCCACAGGGTGCCGGTGTCGTCCACCAGGTGGGTGACCACCCCGCCGTAACCCGTTGTGGTGACGACGGCTTCGGTGCACAGGCCGTACAGGCGCAGGGAACCGATGGGGCGGTACTCGCGTCGCGCGGTGCCGCGGTGGGCCGTCGTGGCGGTGGGGGTGGTGCGCAGGTCGTGGCAGAGCAGCATCAGGTCGACCAGTTCGGCCGCCAGGACTTCGCGGTCGAACGAGGAGTCGCCGGATTGGCACGCCGCCAACGCCGTGGCGATGTGGAGCCCGCCGGCGGCGGCCCGGTGCAGGCCGGTGACGCGGGCGGTGTGCACGGCTCTCAGCAGTTCCGCCCGGACGACCACGCCGCTGCCGGTCGCGCCGGCGCGCAGGATCGTCGCGCAGGCCGCCCACAGCGCGTTCGCGGCGTCCTGTTCGGCGGGGCTGACGGCGGTAGGGACCTCCCCATCGACCCTGGCAGGTGGTGGTGATCCGCCGGGAGCGGTTGCGGGGTCGGTGTGCGGGGCGGCGGATTCGCCGGGAGGGGGCGGATCCGGGGCGGGTGGGGTGGTCGCCGGGTCGGTGATGGGGGCGGCGGCTACCGCTACGCCTCGGTGCAGGCACTTCGGGGCGAGCAGGCAGGTGCACGCCAGGTTGGTCGCGTCGGTGAGGACGCCGTCGTGGAGGGTCCAGGTCAGGGTGGTCTCGGGGTCCAGTTCCGCGCGGGCTTCGGTGGGGGACGTGGTGATCGCCCAGCCCGACGCGCGGTCCAGCGAGGTGTCCACGCGTTTGCGCAGGCGCGGGGGCAGGGCGTCGAGGACGTCGGCCAGGACCGCGGGGGCTACCGGCGGCAGGGTCATGAGCGCACCTTCTCCCCCACCCAGCGGGCCAGTTCCTGCGGGCTCAGCGCCGCCACCGGCATGCCGGCCGCGACCAGCGCGCCCGCGACGGACGTCGAGTAGCGGGCCTTGCCCCGGTCGTCCAGGCTCGCGCAGCCCAGCACGGTCACGCCCGACGCGACCAGTTCGCGTACCTGCGCCACGAGCGACCCCACCGGGCCGCCCTCCTCGAAGTCGCTGACCAGCACCACCATCGTCCGTTCCGGAACGGTCACCAGGGAACGGGCGTGCCGCAACGCGCCCGCGATGTGCGTGCCGCCGCCGACCCGCACCTCCAGCAGCAGGGACAACGGGTCCGCGACCCGGTCGGTCAGGTCCACGACCTCCGTCGAGAACGCCAGGAAGTGCGTCGTCAGCGCGGGCACGCCGGCGAACACCGCGGCGGTCAGCGCCGACCAGACCGTGGACGCCTCCATCGAGCCGGACACGTCCACCACCAGCACCAGCCGCCAGTCGCTCGCCTTCCGGCCACGGGTGCGGAACACCGGACGCTCCGGCACCACCAGCACCCGGCCGTCTTCGGTGCGCCGGGCGGTGGCCAGGTTCGCGCGCAGGGTGCGGGGCAGGTCCAGGCGTCCGCCCGGGCGTCGGGTCGGGGTCGGCAGCTGGATGCCGGTCAGCGCCGGGCGGACCCGGTTGGCGAGCTGGGCGGTCAGTTCCGCGACCAGGCGCGCCACCAGGGGGCGCAGGCGGGCCAGGGACTGCTCGGACAGGCCGCCGGCCAGGGACAGCACGGTCCGCAGCAGTTCGACCGACGGCCGCACGGACTCCGGGTCGATCGCCATCGCCGCTTCGATGCGCCCACCTTCGGCCGCGGCGGCCAGGACCTCCTCCCGGACGCGTTCGCCGAACAGCTCGGCCAGCTCCTCGGACCACTCCCGGACGTCGGGGAACGGGGCGGACCGGTCCGCCCCCAGGTCGCCGCGCCTCGCTCCTTCACCGCGGTCCGCGCCGTACAGCTCGTCCAGGGCGGCGGCGAAACGGGCGGCACCGGCCGGGCGTTCGCCGCGGGAGCCCAGGACCAGGCGCCACCTGACGATGACCGGGAGGTCGCCGGGGGTGGTGGGTATGCCTTGTGCGGGTTCGGTGGCCGATTGGTCCACAAAGGACGGTGGGTCACCGAGGCCGTGGGAGCGCAAGGACTCCAGGGCGGCCAGTTCGGCGTTCAGCCACACCGCGAGCACCTCGGGGTCGGGTGCGCCGGGCACGTCCACCCGGTCACCGGTGCGTTCCTCGACCACCGCCAGCACCCGGGAACGCGCGGCCGGGCCGACGGAGGTGAACGCGCCGCGCAGGGCGGGCAGGCGGTCCAGGAAGTCCTGGTCCGGCAGGGCGCTCACGCGGTCCAGCAAGGGGTTGAGGGCCTCCGGGGTCTCCAGGAGGGGGCTCGCGGCGGCCAGGACGCCGGTCAGGCCTTGGCGCAGCACGGTTCGCCGTTCGGGTGTGGTGGCGTTGTCGATCCAGGACGCCACGCGCTCGCCCAGTTCGTGCGGTGCGGACAGGCCCAGCAGGACCCGGGCCGCACCGGCCGCGCCGGCGATCATCGGCACGCCCTCGTCGGACAGGCGGCGCAGCGCGGACGCCAGGCGGATGCCGGTGCCGTGGGTGTCGTGGCGGCGGCCCAGTTCGACCAGGGCGTGGGCGTCGGCCGGGTCCTCCGAGCCCGCCAGGCCGTCGAGTTGGGCGACGGCGGCGGTCTCCAGTTCGCGGGCCAGCAGGGGGTGTGCGGTCAGGACGTCCGCGGGTGTGCCCGGGACGTGGCCCGCGCCGAGGCGGTCCAGCAGGGCCAGGGCGGCGAGGAGGTCGTTCAGGGTGCCGGCGGACGGGAGCACCGTGGCCATGTCGGCGAGCAGGTCGCCGACCAGGTCCGGCAGGCCGCAGCGGGCGGCGTCGTGGAGGTCGGTCAGGACGTCGGTGGGCGTGTGGCCGCCGCGCTGCTCGCGTTCGGCGCGGCGGGCGCGCAGGCGACCGCGGGCCGCCAGCGGCAGGGTCGCGCCCCACAGGCCCGCCACCGGCAGCGTCGCGGCGGTGGCCGGGGACCACGCGGCGGTCCACCGGGTGGTCAGGGCGTCGCCGCCGCCGACGCCCGCGGTCGCGGTCTCCTCGGCGTAGGAGACGCCGAGGACGGCCAGGCGGCGCAGCGCGATCTCGCGGCGGGCGTCCAGGGCGGACCGGAGGGGGTCCAGGCGCAGGTCCGCGGGTTCGCGCGTGCCCGGGCCGGGCAGGCGCAGGTCGGCCAGGAGGTCCTCGACGGCCGGGGCCAGGCCCGAACGCGGGGTGCCGGGCGCGAGGACGCCCGTGCGGTGGCCGACCAGGACGTCACCGGCGGCCCGCGCCACGACCCGGCCGCGCCCGAGCGGCTCGGCGTGGGTCAGCACGGACTGGACCGCCTCGACCAGCTCGCCGCGGCCGGGCGCGGGCAGGCCGCGCAGGCGGGCGAGATCGACCGCCATCCGCAGCGCTTCCCGCGCCTCGCCGGGACCGGCCGGGTGCCCCAGTTCCCGCACCCGCGCGCAGATCCGCACGATGAACGCCGCCGCGGCGGCCTCGATCGCGGCCGGGTCTCCCCCGGCCTCGAACACGGCCTGCTGCCACTCCGGGTCGCGGATGCCCGCCGGGTAGCCGGAACGCTCGTCCAGCAACGAGAACCCGTAGGGCACCAGCGAGGTCACCAGGTCGGACTTCTCGTCCACTGTGGACTCCGCGGTGGCGGGGTCGAGCAGGGCCGCCGCATGGAACGAGCCGACGACCGCCGCGCAACGCCGGTCGCCGACACGGGCGACGGCCTGCCGCATCCACGCCTCGCGGCGCAGGTCGAACGGGTCCACGCCGGGTCCGTCGGCGGCGTCGCCGCGCAGCGCCCACCCGACGAGCAGGGCGGCGCGCCGCACGGACTCGGGTGTCTGGCCGGGCGCGGCGGCCTCGACCAGGCGGTCCCACAGGTCGTCGCCGTCGCGGCCGGTCACCGCGCGCTGGAGTGCGTCGGCGAGCGGTGTGCCGGTGCTGACGGCCGGCGTGTGGCCCTCGCCGCGCAGGGACAGGGGGAGGTCGCAGGTGCGGACCTCGACGCCGTGCGCGAACGCCCACCGGATCGCCGCCAGCTCGGGCGAGAAGTCGGCGAACGGGTAGAACGCGAGGCCGCTGCCGTCGCGGTGCGCGCCGGACAGGGCGACCGGGGCGGTCAGGCCGGGGTCGGCGAGGTGCGGCAGCCACGAGCCGAGCTCCTCGGGCAGCTCGACCAGCAGCACCTCCGGATCGGCCGCCGCGAGGAGATCGGGCATGACGGCGGCCAGGGCGGGCGAGTGGTGCCGCACGCCGATGAGGACCGGGGCTCGGTGCTCGGCCAGGCGGGCGGCGAACTCCCGCGCGTCGGCCCGCTCGCGCGAGCCGGCCTGCGCGCGCGGGCCGGCGGGATCGTGCGAGCCGGCCTGCTCGTGCGAGCCGGCCTGCTCGTGCGGGCCGGTGGGCTCGTGCGAGCCGGCGGGATCGTGCGAGCCGGCGGGGTCGGGTGGGCCGTCCGGCCCCCGCCGCTTGGCGGGGGCGGGCGGGGGCGGGTTAGGCGTCGAGGACATCGCGGAGTTCCCAGAGCCGGCGCCAGGTGCGGGCGCCGCTCTCGGCTCGGCGGCGCACCGCGCCGTCCCAGTAGCCCAGGAGCTTGGCCGCGTCGGACGGGTCGTCCTTGCGGACCACGCCCAGCAGGTGGCCGGGGAGCAAGGACAGCGGGTCGCGGTCGCCGGGGAAGTACGCGTCGGACAGGCCCAGCGCGGTCGCCACCGAGACCGCTTCCGCCGTGCTCATCACCGTGGACGGCCGCTCCACCGCCCAGCCCTCCTCCGACACCCCGTTGCGCAGGTCGCGGAACGCCGTGACCAGCACCTCCAGCACCACGTCGTCCACCGCGAACGGCGCGCGCACCCGTTCCAGCGCCGCCGTGGCCTGGCGGCGCACCAGCTCGGTCTCCGCCGCGAGCGACCCGATCGGGCCGACCGCCTCGAAGTTGAACCGCCGCTTGAGCGCCGCCGACATCTCCGACACGCCCCGGTCGCGCAGGTTCGCCGTGGCGATCACGGTGAACCCGGGCGCGGCGTGCACGGCCTCGCCCTCCGTGCCGGACAGCTCCGGCACCGCGATGCGCCGGTCGGACAGGATCGACACCAGCGCGTCCTGCACCTCCGGCAGGCAACGGGTGACCTCCTCGACCCGCACCACGCCGCCGCCCCGCATCGCGTTCAGCACCGGCGAAGGCACCAGCGCACGCGGTGTCGGTCCCTCGGCGAGCAGCAGCGCGTAGTTCCAGCCGTAGCGCAACTGGTCCTCGGTGGTGCCCGCGGTGCCCTGGACGACGAGCTGGCTACTGCCCGACACCGCCGCCGCCAGCAACTCCGACAGCATCGACTTCGCCGTGCCCGGCTCACCGACCAGCAGCAGACCGCGTTCACCGGCGAGCGTCACCACCGCCCGCTCCACCAGGGCCCGCTCCCCCACGAACTTCGTGCTGATCGCCAGCCGCGCCGGCAGTCCCTCGACCGGCGCGGGCAGCGCCAGCGCGTCACCGCCGCTGCCCATCACGAACGTGACCACCGCGCGCGGGGTGAGCCGCCAGCCCGGCGGGCGCGGGCCGTCGTCGTAGGCGGCCAGGAACGCCAACTCCTCGCGGTAGGCGTGCTCGGCCGGTTCGATCTGCCGTGCGGCGGTCACCGTCGTCCTCCGGTCTTCAGCTCTTCGTAGGCGGGGGTGTCGCCGTCGAACACCCGCCGCCAGGCACGGGCGAACAGGTCGGCGACGGGTTCGCGGGGCACGATCACGCCGGCGGGCTGCGTGGTGAAGCCGAACATCGGCGCCTTCCACGACTCCAGCGGCACGTGCGGGCTGCCCAGCGCGAGCCACCCGCCGGGCAGGAACAGCGAGCGCCCCGCCCGTGCCCGCTTGGCGGTCAGCACCAGGTCGGTCGCGGCCAGCGCCTCACGGGCCTTGCGCAGCCGCGCCGGCTTCCACCCGGTCCACCGGGTCACGTTGGCGTCGGTCGGGTCCGGCAGCGCCAGCAGTTGCAGGTACAGCACGGCCGCGTCCTCGGGCAGGCCCGTGCTCGCCGCAACCTCCGCGACCAGGTCGGGCGCGGACACCAGCGGGTCCTGGAAGTACACGTCCGGATCGACGTCGGCCCGCGCCGCGCACGCCGCCGTGAACGACTCCGCGCGCAGCACGTCCAGCGCAGCGACCACGCCCTGCGCGTAGCCCAACTCGGCCAGCGCCGCCAACTCCCGCCGGTCGCCCGGCCCGACCAGGCCGACGTTCGCGATGACCCGGCTGTAGTGGTCGTCGCTGCGGATCACCGACAGCCACGGCCGGGCCTGGAACACCTCGCCCTGCGCCGGCTCGGCGATCCCGAGCAACGCGTACAGCGGCTTGGACTCCATCCAGTTGCTGATCTCCACGAAGAACCCGGGGTGCGCGACCCGCTGCCGCACCAGGTCCAGCGCCACCGGCAGCGAGGCGCGCAGCGGCGAGGCCGCGGGCAACCGGTAGGCCAGCCACGCCAGCACGTCCGGCACCGCCTGCAACGCGCCCGTGCCGAAGCCCTCGGGGTGGCGGGCCACCAGGGCGCCGCCCTCCAGCCGCTGGTCGCGGTCCACGGTGAGCCACGGTGTGCTCTCCGGGTTGACCACCGCCGTCACGTACTCGCCGCTGGAGCGGATCGGCAGCTTCACCGCGTCGGCCAGCACGTCGTCGGGCACCGGGCGGCGCACGCCCATCTCGGCGATCCACACCTCCGCCACCGCCGCCACGTCCGGACCGGTGGTCCACAGGTCGGCCGGGTCGGCGGGCACGGCCGCCGCGAGCAGCCGGCGGCGGAACGCGTCGTCCAGCGGGCGCAGCCGTTCCTTCGCGGTCTTCGCCCCGGCCGCGGACAGGTCGAGCAGCTTGCGCTCGGCCGAGCTCAGGTAGGTGGACTGCCACGCGTCCACGCCGGGCATCCCGGCCAGCAGCACGGTCGACTCGGCCGTGCCCAGACCGGTGCGCTCGGCGAACTCCGCCACCGCCGCCGGGAACCACGGCGCGGGGCCGCGGTCGGCGAGCGCCGCCAGGAACCGCCGGATCCGCTCGGACCCGAACGTCGTGGCGATCTCGTGCGCGAACTCCAGGGTCCAGCCGCGCGGCAACTCGAACCGGCCCGGGGTGGCCGCGTACTGCAGGCCGTCGAACCGGTTGTCCGCGTTGTACCGCCAGTTCTCCTGGTACACCGCCAGGAAGCCGCCCGCCACGGGCGTGACGCGGTGCTTGGGGTTGGCCGCGCCTTCCGGCACGACCGCCCCGACCATCCGCCAGTGCCCCGGCGCGTCGGCGAGCCCGTGCTCGGCGATCGCGCCCAGCAGCAGCGTCAACGCGTCCCGGTGCTCCGACGGGGTCAGCGGGGACGCGGCGCGGTGCGCGAGCGCGGCCAGGTCCGGCAGCCACTGCCACCACCACGTGGGGCTGTGCTCGCCCAGCTCGCGGCCGGCGGGCGTGGCCTCCGCCGCGAGGGCGGCCAGCTCGGCGACCTGCCCCGGCACGCGGGTCTCGACGGTGCCCGGGCCGCCCGAGGCCGCGGTGAACCACGACAGCGCCGCGCTCATCGCCTCCTCGGTGACCACCGGGCCGCGCGGCGCGAACACCGACGTGTCGACCGCGCGGGCGAGGGTGGCGATCTCGCCGTAGCGGCGGTAGCGGACCAGCAGGTCGGCCGCCCGGCGCACCAGCTCGACCACGCCCGCGAGCAGACCCGGGTGGGTCAGGCCGGGCAGGGCGCGCAGCACCGCGCGGACCAGCTCGTGGTCGTGGTCGCCGCGCGTGAACGCCGCCAGCCGCTCCGACCGGCTGCGCGCGTCGGCGGGCGCGTCCAGGGCCGCCGCGAGCATCGCGTCCACGGCCGCGCGGGACACCGCCCGCAGCGCCGCCGACCCGGCCTCGTCACGCGGCTTGAGCACGTGCCACCAGTCCAGCGGCGGGACCAGCGGCGTGCCGGCGGCGAACCGCTGGAGGCTCGGCTCGGCCTTCACATCGCCCAGCTCCACGCCACGCTCGTCGTAGAACGTGACCGCGCCCAGGCCGCCGACCAGGTCGAGCCGACCGCCGCCGGGCAGCCGCAGCGACCCGACCGGGTTGGCCCGGCCGGGCGCGATCAGCCGGACCCGCCGCCCGTCGACGCCCTCGCCGACCGCGGCGCCGTCGGCCTCCCGGCGCACGCGCCACCCGTGCAGGCCGGCCGCGGCGCCCAGCGGGCTGCCCAGCGTGGCCTCGACGGCGGGCCGCAGGTCGCAGTCGTCGAACGCGATGGTCGCGCCGTCGGCGGCGAAGTCCTCCACGAACCGAGGCTGGCTCTCCCGCCCCTTTTCACCGGTCGCCGGATCGACCTCCCGCCAGCGCAGCGTCCGCTCGCCCCACGCGTAGGTCCACAGCGACGTGCCGTCGCCGTACGCCTGCCCCGGCTCGGGCAGCTTGGTGTCGCCCGGCCGCACGGCCCGGCCGCCGGCGAAGCGGGAGCCGTCGGCCAGCCCGATGGACGCGCGCGGCACGCCGTGGCTGCCGTAGTACGCGCTGCGCCCGGTCTGCGGGTCGAAGACGTGGTCGGGGGCGTCGCTCCAGTACGCCCGCTCGCCGTCCTGGCCGTGCCAGCGGACCAGCAGGACACCGTCGAACCAGTACGCGCTGGGCGAGAACGCCCACCGGTGGCGGTCGTCGGCCGGGATGCGGGACACGTGCTCGGCCAGGACCCCGTCCGGCCCCACCACCACGAAGGTCTCGCCGCGCCGCAGCACCAGCGCGGGCCAACCCTCGCCGCACATCGTGACGTCCTCGTCCTTCGGGCCGCCGACGCGCAGCTTCGCGACCGCCTCCTCCAGGGCCGGCCAGCCCAGCTCGTCGAGCAGGCCGGCGCGCAGGGTCGCGTGCAGCGCCGCGCCCACGTCGGTGGCGGCCAACGCCTCGGCCACCTCCGGGATGTCGGCGAACGCCTCCGGCAGCGCCACCACGGCCAGGTCCTCCAGGTGCCGGCCCAGCGCGGGCAGCCCCAGCGCCGAACGCCCGGCCCGGCGGGAGATCCAGTGCCGCGACGCGGTGCGCAGACCCGGCACGGACAGCACGGTGACCAGCACCTCGGGCGCGACCGACGCCTTCTGCCGCACGTTGCGCAGGTAGGACACCAGCCCGTCGCCCAGACCGCCCACGAACCGCTCGGACGCGGCCAGCGCCGCCAGGTCGCGCCGGCCCGGCTCCTCGTCGGACAGCCAGCCCTGCACGTACAGTTCGAGGTCCGCGCGGTCGCCCTCGGCGATCGGCACGCCCCGCGACACCATCAGGTCGAGCAGGTCCAGCTCACCCTGCCGCCACGAGCGCAGCGCCCGGACCGGCTTGCCGTCGGCCACCAACCGGTCGGCCATCGCCTCGACCAGCTCCAGCAGCGCCGCGGACCGGCCGTGCTCGCGCCACCCGCTCGACCGCACGCCCAGCACGGACGACAGCCACTCGGCGGCGTCGGCCGCCCCGCCCGGCTCGACCAGTTCGCGGGTCGCGCCGCACGCCGTGAGGATCTCCAGCCACGTGTCCACTGTGGACGCCGACGCGGGCACGAACGTGAGCAGCTGCGCGCGGACCCCGGCGTCGGCCGTCGCGAGGCGGATCAACGAGTCCCGGTAGGACTTCCAGAACGACGCCGTGGCGCGGCTGACCGCCGTGCTCTCCAGCACCGCCCGCAGCAGGCGCTCGTCCTCGGCGCGCAGGTCGCGCTTGGCCGCGCGGGCCAGCCGGCGCAGGTCTTCGGGCATGCCCGTGTACGGCGGCAGACCGCCCTTGGTGCGCTCCACGCACAGCGTGAGGAACAGCTCGTAGGCCGCGTCGGCGTCGTGCTTGCGCGCCAAGCCCTTCGCGTGCGCCGACAGCGCCTTGGCCGTCAACGCGCCCGCGAACGCGAACTCCAGGAACACCTCGCGGGTGCGCTCCGGGTCCACGGCGAGGTCGTGCACTTCCTCCGCCTCGCGCGCCTTGCCGAACATGGTGGCCGCGTAGGTCTGGTTGCCGTGCTGCAGGAAGATCCGGCCCGCCTGCTCGTAGAACGTGGGCAGGAAGTGCGGGGCGGAGCGGCCCAGCATGTCGCCCAGCGCGGTGAACCCGTCCTTCGCCGCGCCCGCGCGGGACTTCGCCACCCGCGCCAGCCGCTCGACCTCCTTGACCAGGTTGAGCGCGTGGTGGGCGTTCTTCGGGTCGTTGACCAGCGCCCACGCCGGGAAGCCCAGCGCGCTGCGCCGGCCGGTGCCGACCTCGGCGACCCGCGCCGGCTCGGCGAACCCGAGGAACTCGCAGGTCAGGTCTTCCGCGCGGCCCAGGACCGCGGGCACCAGGCGGACCACGACCCGGTCCCCCAGCGCCGGGTGCGCGTAGTGGCGGGCGGTGACCGTGTCGCGGTCCTCGCCGGCCGCGCCCACGCCGGGCAGCACGGCGCCGGCCGCGATGAGTGCCTTCTCGGTGCTCATGACGCGACCGCCTCCTCGACGACCCGGCCGGCGTGGATCGCCGACGCCATCCGCATGCCCTCCGACCACGCCACCGGCCCGACCTCGGCCAGCGGCACGGTCGTGCCGTTCTCCAGCGCCCAGCTCAGGTCGCCGGTCCACGTCTCGCCCTCGGGGTAGTCCGACCCGATCCAGAACCGGGCCTCCACCACCCGGCCGCCCTCGAACGCCGAGTACACCGCGTCGCCGCCGCGCACCGGGTAGCCCAGCGTGCGGCACCGGCCCAGCGCGTGGTTGAGCTGCTCGAACTTCCCGCCGGAGAAGTCGTCGACGGTGTTGCGCGCGGGCAGTCGCGCGGGCTTGGCGAAGGTCTGCCGGAACAGCTGCTGCACCTTCTGCTCCACGCCCAGCTCCGCGCCGAACTCGCGCAGCTCCTCCAGGTCCGCCAACAGGACCGGGTGCGGCACGGTCACCGTCTCGGGCTTGCGGCGCACCGTGTCGCCGTCCAGCGTGACCACGCCCAGGCCGCGCTCGGCGTCGGCGTCGCGCAGGAACCCGACCTCGCCGTCGGCCACCACGACCAGGTCGCGCAGCACCGCGGCCCACGCCGCGTCCGCCCACACCTCCGCGAGCAACGCGGTGGGCACCGGCAGCGACCGCACCATCCAACCGTCCACGGTGGCCAGGCACTCGGCCTCGTGCCGCGCCAGCCACTCGGCCAGTTGGCGCAACTGCACGACCTGCGGATCGTCCTTGATGGACGATGGCACCGAGGACAGCACCTTCCCCTTGGCGTTGCGGCACTGGACGCGCCCGCCCTCACCCAGCCGCACCTGATACCCGGCAGCGGCGTCCAGCCAGCCCACGGCTCCTCCAACCAGTCGATCACAACGTGATGGCGGGAGGTTAACGACGAGCACCGACAAAAACGGATCACTCGGCGGCAAAGCAACCTCGCCGTGATCCGAGCGGGCAGAATCGTCGCAGGTCGAGGCGAGGGGGAACGGTGGCGGACTACGCGGAAGTGCCCGACGAGGTGCTGGAGCGGCTGCGGGCGGTGTGCGCGGGCCTGCCGGAGGTGGTCGAGGAACGGGCCTGGCGGGGCACGCGGTGGCGCGTGGGGCAGCGGGCGTTCGGGCACGTGCTGGAGATCGAGGAGGGGCGTCCGCCGTCCTACGCCGAGGCGTCCGGGCTGGCGGCGGGCAGCGTGCTGACCTTCCGCGCGGCGGGCGCGGACCTGGCGGCGCTGTCGAGCGCGCCGCACCCGTTCTTCAAGCCCCGGTGGGCGGCCAACGTCGTGGGCCTGGTCCTGGACGACGACACCGACTGGGAGGAAGTCGCCGAACTGCTCGTCGAGAGCTACCGCGTGGCGGCACCCAAGCGGCTCAAAGCGTTGCTGGAGAGCATTTAAGGCGCGTCAACGAACTCCAGTACGCGCGCGACGACGTCCTTCGGCCGTTCCTCGGGCACGAAGTGGGCCGCACCGGGCACCGCCACCACCTCCAGGTCGTCCGCCTGGTCCTCGTACCCGTGCACGAGGTCCGGCCGCACGACCGGGTCTTGAGTGCCCAACAGCACCCGTGTGGGCGTCTTCAAGTGGGCCTTCTTGTAGCGGCCGGTGAGGATGCGGCGGGACTCGGGCGTGATCAGCTTCCGGTACAGCAGCGAGCCCGCCTTCGCCCGGGCCGGGTCGCGCAGGCGTTCGAGGAAGATCTCGACGTCGGCCGGCGTGGACGCGCCCGGTGCCGCGAAGCCGGTCAGCAGGTACTGCGGCAGCCCGCCGTGGCGCACCAGCCAGGGACCGAGTCCGGGCGTGATGAGCGCGAACTGGTACCAGGCGTGCCGCAGCGCGCCGAGCATCCGCCAGTCGAAGTCGAGGAACGGCGGCGGCACGCCGATGGCCACGAACCGCCGGAACCGGTCCGGGTCGTCCAGGCACATGCGGAACACGACGATCGCCGACCAGTCGTGCGCGACCACGTCCACGCGCTCCAGGTCCAGCGCGTCGAGCAGGGCCACCAGGTCGCCGCGCAGGGTCTCGTAGTCGTAACCGCGGCGCGGCGCGTCGGTCCAGCCCGCGCCGCGCAGGTCCGGGCAGACCACCCGGCGTCGCCCGGCCAGGCCCGGGACGACCTTGCGCCACTCCCACCAGTGCTGGGGGAAGCCGTGCAGCAGCAGAACGGGGTCTCCGTCACCGGCCTCGGCCACGTGCGCACGCAGCCCCGGGAGGTCGAGGAAGCGGTGGGAGACGCCCTCAAGAGCGGGAAACTCCACCATGCGCCAACGGTACTACGGTCATAGTGGATCGGCCGGTTGTCACTACGTTTATAGTGACCGGGTGACGTCAACGCGGACCCGCGCACTCGACGCCGCCGTCGAACTCCTCGGGACCGGAGGACTCCGCGCCCTCACCCACGCGCGCGTGGACGAGCACGCCAACCTGCCCAAGGGGTCCACGTCCAACCACTTCCGCACCCGCGCCGCGCTGTTGGCGGGCGTGGTGGACTGGATCGCCGCGCACGAGCTGCGGGACATGGGCGGCAGCGCGTTCATGCCGGCCACGCCCGCCGAGCTGGTGGACGTCATCTGCGCGTTCCTCGACCACCTGACCGGCCCGGACCGGACGTGGACCGCCGCGCGCCTGGTGGTGTTCCTGGAAGCGGGGCACGAGCCGGGGCTGCGCGACGCCCTGAGCCGGGTGCGCGCCGTGATGGAGGAGTCGGTGGTCGCCGTGCTCACCAAGCTCGGCGCGCCCGACCCGCCGACCGCCGCGCAGGCCATCGCCGCGTGCTGCGAGGGCGTGATCCTGCACCGCGTGGCCCGCAACGACCACACCGACCCGCGCCCCCTGCTGGAACTGGTGGTGCGCGGGGCGTTCCCCCGTGAGGAGACCCGTTGACGACCTCGACCGAACCGCGCACACAGGTCCTCCTGGGCGGGGAGGGCCTGCGCGCCCACGAGCACCACGAGGTCGAGGACGCCCTGCGTGACCGCGGGCAGTGGGTGACCCGGGCGGTGCTGCCCACCGGCGTCACGGTCGCCGTGGTCACCGTCGGTCTCGACGAGGCCCGAAGACTCGCGGCCGACCAACGCCTGTCCAAGGATGGCAACGCCCTGGAAGCCGCCTACCTCGCACAACTCTCGCGGCTGGGCCTGCCGGGCATGGTCAACCCGATGAACGCCGTCTCCGCGCTCAACTCCGACGACCCGCTGCACCGAAGGCTCCGCAAGCCCATCGCGGCCGTGTTCACGCCACGCCGCATCGAGGCGCTACGGCCCCGCATCGAACGCATCGCGCGTGGACTGGTGGACACGCTGCCCCACGACGTTCCGCTCGACCTGGTGAGCACTTATGCGACTCCGATGTCGTTCAAGGTGCTGTGTGAACTGCTCGACCTGCCCGAGTCCGACCACGCCGTGCTGGTGCCGTGGACGCAGGCCCTGACCGCGGAGAACCCGGCCGTGACCGGGCCCGCCGCGGCGGCGGTCGCCGAGTACCTGGGCCGGCTGGTCGCGGACCGGACGCGGCACCCGGCCGACGACCTGATCAGCGACCTGGTCCGGGTGACCGACCCGGCCGAGCCGGACAGCGCGCAGTGGCTGGTCAACAACGTGCTGCTGCTCATCGTGGCCGGTCACGAGACCACCGCGGGGACCATCGGCAACCTGCTCGGGGTCCTGCTGTCCCCGCGCACCGCGCACGGGTGGGCGGCGCTGGCCGCCGCGCCCGAGACCGCGCCGCTGGTGGTCGAGGAGGGCTCCCGGCACAACCCGGCGGTCCGCAACCTCACCCCGCGCGTGGCCCGTGAGCGCGTCGAAGTGCACGGCAGCGTGATCGAGCCGGGCGAACTGGTGTTCATCAACGTGGGCGCGGCCAACCGCGACCCGGCCGTGCACGGGCCCACGGCGGCGGAGTTCGACCCGTTTCGCGCCACCGCCCGCCAGCAACTGACCTTCGGGCACGGCGTCCACTACTGCGTGGGCGCGCAGTTGGCGCCGATCTCGGCGGCGGCGGCGATCCGCGAGCTGACCACGCGGTACCCGCGCACGCGGCGGGCGTTCACGGACTACTGGCCGTGCCGGGACTCGTCGGTCACGAACCCGCCGGAGAAGATCCTCGCCGTGCTCCGAGCGTGACGACGTGCCGGGCGAACTCCCGGGCCGCCGCCAGGCTGCCCGGACGGGGCGGGTCGTCCGGGTCCGCGCCGCGTGAGCGGTCCTCGATGACCTGGGTGAGCAGGGGTCGCCAGCGCGGGTCCAGGGTGTCGTAGGCCCACTCCATCGCACCACGTTTGGACGCCACCTGTGCCGTGAAGAGGGTGTAGAGCACACGGCAGTGCGTGGCGACTATGTACCGCTGTGTCCATGCCCAGTCGAACGACGCCCAGGTGCGTATGCCGTCGAGGACGTCCGGGAGGGCTTCACGCGCCGCTTCCCGCATGGCGTCGGGCGGCACTTCGTCCACCAGGTCGGCGATCGGTGGGCCGTCGAGGGTGATGCCGTGGTTCCGCAGGATCCACCGCGTGTGGAGGCTGTTGCAGTGGGTGTCCCAGATGAGTTCACGGTGTCCGTGGTCGCAGAACAGCCACGGCACGCCGAGCCCTTCGACGCCTCTTAGTGAGGTCGTGTCGGCGTAAGAGCCTTCGAGGTGTCCTGTCCAGAAGCCCGGACGGGT
Organism: Saccharothrix sp. NPDC042600; assembly: GCF_040647305.1. NCBI lineage: Bacteria > Bacillati > Actinomycetota > Actinomycetes > Pseudonocardiales > Pseudonocardiaceae > Saccharothrix > Saccharothrix sp. NPDC042600. Next base: position 30,126 of record NZ_JBEZBW010000087.1, read on the forward strand.
GGGGATCTCGTCGTGCAGGGCGCGCAGGTCCGCCTCCGCCTTGCCCGACGGCGGTTCGGTGACGGCGACGATGAAGTCGCAGTCGCTGTCCATGTCGCCGGCCTTGAGGGCGAACGAGCCTTGCACGTAGGCGCCGACGTAGGTGTCGCCCAGGATGTCGCGGACCGTGGACGTGAGGTCGGCGAGCACGGCGTTCAGCTCTTCGAAAGGCGTGTGCACGGGGGACACGGTTCTCCGGACTAGCCTGGGCGCACCAACCATTTTTCGGGCAAGGACGACATGGGACTGTTCACCCTGGCCGAGGCGCGGCGCGAACTGGACCGGCTGCGGCCGGTGCTGGACGAGATCGTCGCGCTGCGGGCCGATGCCGCCGAGCTGTCCGCCGCGCTGGGGGCGGGCGAGACGTCGCCGTTGGGCGGGCTGGCGGAGTTCAAGGCGGCGCAGGCGCGGCTGGACGACCTGATGAGCACCGTGCAGGGCACCGGGGCGGAGCTGAAGGGGTTCGCGCCGTTGTTGGTCGACTTCCCGGCCGACCTGGACGGCGTGCCGGTGCTGCTGTGCTGGCTGGAGGGCGACCCGGGCCTGGACTGGTACCACCGCGCCGACCTGGGCTTCGCGGGCCGCCGCAGACTGCCCTGAGGCTCGACCGCGCCGAAACCGGTGGACCGGTGCGGGCGCGCCGGCCGACGATCACCGCCATGCTGCTGATGCTGGACGTCGACGGGCCGCTCAACCCGTACGCGGCGAAGCCGAGCAAGCGGCCGGCAGGCTACCGGACGTTCCGGTACACCCGGTCCGGCGGCTGGCACACCGGGCGCGACGCGCGCCGGTACCGCGGCCTGCGGGTGTGGCTCAACCCCGAGCACGGCCCCGCCCTGCTGACCCTGGCGGCCGAAACCGGGCTGGAGCTGGTGTGGGCGACGACGTGGATGGGCCTGGCCAACGAGCTGGTGTCGCCGGCGATCGGCCTGCCCGAGCTGCCCGTGGTCGAGTTCCCGGACTACGACCCGGAGCACGGGTGGCGGCCCGACGGCGAGTGGAAGTGGCGGGCGGTGGCTTCCTTCGCGGCGGGCCGGCCGCTGGCGTGGTTCGACGACGAGTTGGACGCCTGGGCGGCGGTGGGTGGGACGTTCGAAGGTGAGCGGGTCGGGGTGCCGACGCGGTTGTGCGGGGTGGACCCGCGCCGTGGGTTGACGGCGGAGCACTTCGAGGGCGTGCGGGCGTGGGCGGCGGGGTTGTGAGGTGGGCGCGTACGGTGGGACTCGCGTGTGTCGTTTGGTGGCGAGGAGTTGCGTCGTATGTCCGATCGGTCCCGGACCAGGAGTGGTCGTGTGTTGCGCACCGAGCGGATCGCGCCGCAGATGATCCGGGTGGTGTTCGCCGTCGACGGGTTCGAGGTGGGGCCGTTCACCGACAGCTACGTCAAGCTGCAGTTCCCGCGCGAGGACGTCGTCTACCCCGAGCCGTTCGACCTCGGGGAGATCCGCGCGAGCATGCCGCGCGACCGGTGGCCGCGCACCCGCACCTACACCGTCCGGCGCTGGGACGGCGGTGAGCTGTGGATCGACTTCGTGGTGCACGGTGACGAGGGCGTCGCCGGGCCGTGGGCGGCCAAGGCGCAGCCCGGGGACGTGCTGCACTTCGCGGGTCCCGGCGGCGGTTACGCGCCCGACCCGGACGCCGACTGGCACCTGATGGCCGGGGACGAGAGCGCGTGGCCCGCCATCGCCGCCTCGGTCGAGGCGCTGCCGCCGGGCGCGGTGGCCAAGGTGTTCGTGGAGGTCGACGGGCCCGAGGACGAGCACCCGGCGCCCGGCGTCACGTGGCTGCACCGCGACGGGCGACGACGCGGCGAGGCGCTGGTGGAGGCCGTGCGGACGCTGGACTTCCCGCCCGGTGACGTGCACGTGTTCGTGCACGGCGAGGCGAACGCCGTGAAGGCGCTGCGCGGGCACCTGCGGCTGGAACGCGGGGTGCCGCGCGAACGCATGTCCATCTCCGGCTACTGGCGCCTGGGCGCGGACGAGGACGGCTGGCAGGCCGGCAAGTCCGACTTCAACCGCGCCATGGAACAGGAGCAAGAGGCCTAGTCCACTGTGGACGCTCCGGTGCGGCGCGCCTGGGCGTCCCGCGCGGACCGGTAGACCTCCGCGCGGATGCCGGGCGGGGCCGCCGCGTCGATCATGTCGGCGAGTATGGCCTCGCGCCGCACAGGCGCAGCACGCTGTCCGCGAGCGTGCTCGGCGTGCCGTCCAGGCTCATGCGCCCGGCGGCCACCTCCTCCCCCGCCGCGTGGCCCAGCACCACGATCGCCTTGGCCAGCCACGGGATCGGCGCGTCCGCCGTGAACTCCCCCGACTCCCGACCCCGCGCCAACACCCGGTGGAGGTGGTCCACCACGGGCACGTGTCGCGCGTTGTCGCCTTCCGGTGCGGACAGGTGGAGCAGCACCGGGTTGCGGCGCACGGCGTTCCAGCTCACGTCGAGCAGGCGCAACAACGCGTCCGCCGCCGGACCTTCGTCCAGTCGCGCGTTGTCCAACTCACGAGTCACCTCGGCCGTTACCGCGTCGATCACCGCGCCTATGAGCGCGTCACGTGTCTTGAAGTGGGCGTAGACGGTCTGCCTGCTCACCCCGGTCGCCGCCGCGATGTCCTCGACGCTCGCGTTCGGGCGTTCGGCGAGCAGGGCCAACGCCGCCCGCAGGACCGCCGCCGCGCTCCGGTCCGCGTCGGCGCGCCGGCGGCGGGGCCGCGTTACGTCTGACATGTTGTCAAACTTTAGCCCATGCGCTTATGTTTGACAGCGTGTCAAAGATCAGAGTGGTTTCCGGAGTGGCCCTGCTCGCCACGGGCCTCCTCGCCGGCATTTACACCTATGGCGCGGTCAACGTCGCGTCCGCGTTCGACGTGGTCCCGCTGGACGTGCGGCTGACCTTCCACACCGCCCTCATGCGCGTGAACGGCCGGGTCGTCCAGGGCACGATGGCCGTGGCCGTCCTCGGGTCGCTGGCGCTGGCCGTGCTCGTGCGGGGTCGCGCGCGGTGGGCCGCCGCCGGCGCGGCCGTGCTGGCGTTCTCGTCTTTCCTGATCACGATGTTCGGCAACGTGCCCATCAACGGCCGGATCAAGCAGTGGGCCGTCGGCACGCCACCCGCCGACCACGCCGCGATCCTCGACCGCTGGGAAGCGTTCAACATCGCCCGCACCCTCGCCGCGCTGATCGCGTTCCTGCTGGTCATCGCCGTCGCCACCCGTCCCAGCACGCGTCCGGAGGCCTGAATGCCCAAGTTCGTCACGCCCGTCGACAACGCCGCCGTCGCCGAGGTGCGCCGGGAGGTCGAGGCCGTGTTCGGCGGCGTCGTCCCGGTGGTCGAGGCCCTCTCACCGGCTCCCGAACTGCCCGTGCCGGCCGCGATCGCGCACTGACCGGAGAACGGCACGACCCTGCGCGACGCCGCCCTGCTCGGCGGTCACCCGCTGACCGAAATCGCCCGCGAGGCGGCGCACGAGGCCGTGACGCGCGGTGTCCCGCTGCCCGACGACCTGCCGCCGGCCGGCCGCCGGGGCGCCGCGTTCGGGGTGATCACCGCCGTCGAGGCGGACCGCGCGTCCCGCTGAGGTCAGGCGCCGGTGCGGACCAGGCGCAGGGCGATGCCGCCGCCCAGCACCTTGGAGTTCTCCAGCTTCTCCTCAAGCTGCTTCATCCACGGCTTGGGGTCGGGGATCGCGCCCGGGATCAGGAAGAGCCGGTCGGTGGCGGCCAGCCGGAACCGGCTGGCCGTGGCCAGCCTGGTGAAGTGCTTGGGCCGGAAGTTGCGCTCACCTTCGGTCATCGCCTGGAACAGGAAGATGTAGGGGTTCCACGCGTTGGGCTCGATGGCCAGCCAGTTCGCGCCCGGCTTGCACACCGCCGCGACGCTCTCCACCACGGCCTGCTCGTCGGTCACGTGGTGCAGCACGTCGCTGGAGACGATCCAGTCGACCGACCCGGCCGCGAGCCACGAGCTGAGGTCCTCGGCGAAGCCCTGCGCGAAGTCGACGTTGGCCAGGCCCCGCTCGGCCGCCCGCTCCTTGGCGAAGGCCACGTAGCTCTCCAGCGGCTCCACGCCGACCACGGTCAGCTCCGGCCGGGCCGCCGCGATGGCGAGCGTGAGGTCACCGGTGCCCGCGCCGAGGTCGAGGACCTTGTCCCCGGCCTTGGCGTCGCGGAGGAAGTCGATCGCCCGCTGCTGCCGGCGCTGGTTCAGCCAGCCGGAGCGCTTGGCCGAATACCGGGCGGGGTCGTCGTCGTAATGCGAGTTGAGCATCATCTCTCCGCGAGTACTGCGAGTCGTAGCGGCGAGACTAACAGTGAGGCGGCGCGCCGGGCGGCGCGCGGTCGGGAGGCCGTGCGGCAGGATGCCGCCGTGACCGTTTCCGCAGTGCTGCGCACCCTGGCGCGGCTCAGCGCGTCCGAGCAGCCGCAGCGCGTCCACGTGGACGTCGCCAAGACCGCCGGCCTGGTGTGGCTGGCCGACGCGCCCGTGGCGTGGACGGCGTTGACCGCCGGCGCGGAGGCGGAGCCGGTGCCATGGGCCGCCGGGCAGCACTTGAAGCACGCGGTGCGGCGGCTGGCGGCGTTCGACGCGTTGCACCGCGAGGACCGGTTGCTACGACTGGGGTGGGCGTTCCTGTGCGGGCCCGCGGAGGTCGAGGGCAAGCGGCGGCGGGTGTGCCTGCCGCTGGTGTCGCGGCCGGTGCGGCTGCACCACGCGGGCGGGCGGCGGTACGGCATCCACCCGGCCGGTGACGTCGCCGTGTACCCGCTGGCCGAGTGGCTGCGGGTGCCCGAGCTGGAGACCGGGTTGGCGCCGACCGACGAGTGGATCGCGGCGGCCCTGACGGCGGGCGGGTTCCCGGGCGTGCCCGTGCTGGACGCCACCCACGACCCCAGGAGCTTCGTCGGTGGGGACCGGTTGGTCGTCGTCAAGGGTGCGGGCCTGCACGCCGGTGAACCCGTGGTGAGCACCGGGCGCGGCACCGCCCTCTTCACGTGGGCGGGCGTGCCGGGCATCGAGGACACCGCCCTGGCCAGGCTGTACGCGCCGGTCGAGGTCGAGCCGGACGACGGCCCGGTCACCGAGGTGCTGCCGCTGACGCCGAGCCAGCGCGCCGCGGTCCGCGCGGCCCGGTCCGCTCCGGTGACCGTGGTGGGCGGGCCGCCGGGCAGCGGCAAGACCCACACGCTGGCCGCCATCGCCTTGGACGCCGTGGCCGCCGGGCAGTCGGTGCTGTTGGCCAGCCGGACCCGCAACGCCGCCGACGTGCTCGGCGCCGCGCTGCGCCGCGCGGGCGGTCCGGTGCCGGTGCTGTTCGGCGACTCGGAGCTGCGCCAGGAGATGGCCCGCGAGCTGGCCGACGGCCTGGCCCCCGCCGACCGGGCCGGGGACGACCTGGACCGCGCCCGGCGGTCGGCCGACGCGGCGGTGGCACGGGTCGAACGCGCGGTCGCGGACGCGCTGCGGGACGAGGACCTGGCCGCGGAGGCGGTGCGGCGGGAGGCATTGATGTCCGCGCACCGGGCCGTCGCGCCGAAAGCGTTCGAGGACATCGACCTCACCCGTGTGCGCGACCTGATGAGGCCGCGCGAAGGGCTGTTCGGCGGGCTGCGGACCCGGTGGGCGCTGCGGTCGGCCCGGCGGTTGGCGGGCGCGGCGGACATGTGCGACCCGGTCGAGCTGGAGGCCGCGGTGCGGGCCGCCGAGCAGTCCGCGGCGCACGTCCGGCTGGCCGCGAGCGGCGGCACGGCGTTGGCCGCGCTGCGCGACCTGCTCGCCGAGGAGGACGCGGGCCGGCACCGGGCGACCGCCGCGTGGCTGGCCGCCCGGACCGTTGG
>NZ_JBEZBW010000088.1:0-35748 GCF_040647305.1 Saccharothrix sp. NPDC042600
GTCCGCGCCCCGACGCGGACCCGGTGGGCCGCCGGTCGCCGCGCACCCCGCCGTCCGCGCCGCGCTGCGCGCGCGGGCCGAGGGGTTGGCGCCGTTCTGGTTCGGGGCCCGGGAGCCGGCCCGCGGCGGCCCGCCCGCCCGGGTGCTCGTCGTCGACTTCGAGGACGCCTTCACCCGCATGCTGGCGCTGCAGGTCCGCGCCCTGGGCCACGACGTCGCGATCCGGTCCTGGACGGCGGTCGAGCGGTCCGAAGTGGACAGCCACGACCTGGTCGTGCTGGGCCCGGGGCCCGGCGACCCGAGGGACCGGGTGGACCCGCGCATCCGGCGGGCGCGCGAACTGGTCGACCTGCTGCTGGACCGGCGGGTGCCCTTCCTCGCCGAGTGCCTGAGCCACCAGGTGCTGTGCGCGCGGCTCGGGCTGCCGCTGGTCCGGCTCGACCGGCCCAACCAGGGCCTCGGGCGGTCGGTGGAGCTGTTCGGCGAGACCGAGCGGGTCGGCTTCTACAACTCCTACGCCGCCCGCCACCCGGTGGGCCTCGTGCGGGCCCGCGGCCTGCGCGACCCGGTCGAGCTGTGCCGCGATCCGCGCACCGGTGACGTGGTGGCCCTGCGCGGCGCCGGGTTCGCCTCGGTGCAGTTCCACGTGGAGTCGGTGCTGACGCGCCGCGGCGTGGGCGTCCTGGCGGAGATGGCCGCCTGGGCCCGCGGCTCCGCGCGCGCCGGCGGACCGGGCCGGCTCGCGGTCGCGCGCGCGACCCGCGACGAAGGCGGAGCCGCGTGATCCACCACGACGGGACGCCGGTGGTCGACCGGCGGCGCCGCGCCGGAGCCGCCCACTGGAACGCCGCACAACAGCCCACCTGGTCCGACCACCCCGACTACGACACCAGCCGCGCGACGCTGGGGTCCGCGCCCGCGCTGGTGGGCGTGGCGGAGGTGGACGAGTTGCGCCGCGCGCTGGCCGCCGTGGCCGCCGGGCACGCCCAAGTGCTCCAGATCGGCGACTGCGCGGAAAGCTTCCACGAGACCGACGAGGCGCACGTGCGCGCGAAACTGGCTCTGCTGCACCGCCTCTCCGACGCGTTGGCCGCCGACAGCGGCCAGGAGGTCGTGCGGATCGGTCGGCTGGGCGGCCAGTTCGCGAAACCGCGCAGCCGGCCCGTGGAACGGGTGGGCGAGCGGACCCTGCCCGCTTTCCGCGGCCACCTGGTCAACTCCGAGGAACCCAGCGACGAGGCCCGCCGGCACGACCCGCGCCGCATGGTCCGGGCGTACGAGCTGAGCGAGCGCGTCCTCGCGGTCGTGCGGGCCGACCGCGCGTGCCGTGCCGAGGACTTCCCGGCGGGGCCGTGGGCCAGCCACGACGCCCTGGTGATGGACTACGAGACCGCGCTGGTGCGCGACATCGAGGGGCGGCGGGTGCTCACCTCCACGCACCTGCCCTGGATCGGCGACCGGACGCGCGACCCGGGGTCGGCGCACGTGGCCCTGCTGTCCGCGGTGGACAACCCGGTGGCGTGCAAGATCGGTCCGTCCGCCACACCGGCGTCGGTGGCGGCGCTGTGCGGGCGGCTGGACCCCGAGCGCGTGCCGGGCCGGCTGACCCTGATCGCCCGGCTGGGCGTGGACGACGTCGAGGACCTGCTGCCGCCGATCGTCGCGGCGGTGCGCCGCCGGGGCCACCCGGTGGTCTGGCTCAGCGATCCCATGCACGGCAACACGTTCACCCTCGGCGACGGGCTCAAGACCAGGCGGCTGGCCGACCTGGTCGAGGAGGCCGTCCGGTTCCGGCGCGTGGTGCGCCGGGCGGGCGCCCACCCCGGCGGTCTGCACCTGGAGACCGCCACCGCGGACGTCACCGAGTGCCTCGGCGGCGCGGTGACCGACGCCGCGCGGGTGCCGCTGCGCTACACGACCCTGTGCGACCCGCGGCTCAACCCCGACCAGGCGGCGGAGCTCGTGCGCCGCTGGTCGCGGTCGTGACGCGGGCGCCGTCGGAGCGGCCGGGGGACCGGCCGGGGAAGGAGTGGAGGTGGCCCCACGACACGACGTCGCCCTGGTGACCGGGGCGGCGGGCGGGATCGGGACCGGGGTGGTGCGCGCGCTGGCCGCACAGGGCCGGCCGGTGGCCGCCCTGGACCTCACCACCGGCGCCGACGGTCCGGCGCACGACGAGCCGGGGATCACCCGCTACCGCGCGGACGTCGCCGACAGCGCCGGGGTGGCGGCGGTCGTCGAACGGGTCGAGCGGGAACTGGGCGGGATCGGCCTGTTGGTCAACGCCGCCGGGGTGCTGCGCACCGGCGCGGCCGTCGAGATGTCCGACGAGGACTGGCGCGCGACGTTCGCGGTCAACCTCGACGGCGTCTTCCACACGACCCGGGCGGTGGCGCCCCGGATGGTGCGCCGCCGGGCGGGCGTGATCGTGACCGTCGGCTCCAACGCGGGCCGCGTGCCGCGGATGCGGATGGCCGCCTACGGGGCGGCCAAGGCGGCGGTCGCCTCCTACACCAGGACGCTCGGGCTGGAGTTGGCCGAGCACGGCATCCGCTGCAACGTCGTGTCGCCGGGCTCGACCGACACACCCATGCTGCGCGCGCTGTGGACCGGCGGCGACGGGCGCCGGGCCGTCATCGACGGCGCGCCCGACCAGTACCGGCTGGGCATCCCGCTGCGCCGGATCGCCGAACCGCGCGACGTCGTGGAGGCCGTGCTGTTCCTCGCCTCCGAGCGCGCCCGGCACATCACCATGCAGGACCTGTGCGTCGACGGCGGCGCCATCCTGGGGACCTGAGGGACACATGGCCATCGCGAGCATCCCGCCCTACCCGATGCCCGAACCCGGCAGCCTGCCGCCCGCCGCGGTCGACTGGCGGGCGGACCCCGGCCGGGCGGCCCTGCTGCTGCACGACGTGCAGGAGTACTTCCTGCGCCCCTTCCGCCGCGACCGCTCCCCGGCCCGGGAACTGCTGGCCAACGCCGCGCGGTTGCGGGAGCGGGCCCGAGCGGCGGGCGTGCCGGTCCTGTACTCCGTGCAGCCCGGCGACATGAGCCGGGCGCAACGCGGCCTGCTGCGCGACTTCTGGGGCAGCGGGATGTCCTCGGCCGACCACGACGTGCGGGTCGTGGCGGAGTTGGCGCCGGCGGAGGACGACCACCTGGTGACCAAGTGGCGGTACAGCGCGTTCACCCGCTCCCGGCTCGGCGGGCTGATGCGCCGGCTGGGCCGCGACCAGTTGCTCGTCTGCGGTGTCTACGCCCAGGTGGGCTGCCTGGTGACCGCGGTGGACGCGTTCAGCCGGGACATCCAGCCGTTCCTGGTCGCCGACGCGGTGGCCGACTTCACCGCGGAGGGGCACCGGCTCGCGCTGGAGTACGCGGCCTCGCGCTGCGCGGCGGTGGTGTCCACCGACCGGCTCTGCGCGATGCTCGAAACCCGGAGCGCCACGTGAGCCGGCGTCGTTCGTGATTTCATGCGCGCGGTTGTGCAGAAGAACGAAATCGGCTCGGCGCCGGTTCTCTCCGGATTTGGCGCTCGGTAGCGTCGCCACCGTGACCGAGAAGTCCAGTGACGACCACACCGCCGAGATCTTCCGGGTACGCGCCGGAATCGTGATCGAGGCGGCTCCCGAGGACATCTTCCACTACGTGAGCGATTTGTCCCGCTCCGGGGAATGGAGCCCCGAATGCCTGGGCGGAACCTGGCGGGTCGGCGGTCCGGACCGGGTGGGCTCGGTGTTCGAGGGCCGCAACCACCGGGCGGCCGACGTGGTCGGCTGGGCCCCGGTCGTGCGCGGGACCTGGACCACTGAAGCCGAGGTCGTCGAGGTGGACCCGCCGCGCCGGTTCGCGTGGGCGATGCGGGACAGCGCCGGCCGCCGGCAGGACAGCGTGTGGTCGTTCGAGGTGCGGCCGGTGCCCGACGGCGGCGAACTGGTCCACGCGTTCCGCATGGGGCGGCCGACCGAAGGGATCCGGAAGATCGTATCCGGGCTTTCCCCGGAGCAGGCGGAGGCGTTCTTCCGCGACTGGTCGGTCAAACTCGCCGGCGACCTGCGGACGACGCTGGCCAACATCAGGGAAGTGCTCGGGAAGCGAGCCGGGGAAAGCATTCGTGGGAATTCCTGACCGCACGCCGCGCGCACCACGTGAAAGGGGACGCTCCAGTGCTGCTGCAACGACTCGGGAACAGGGGGCTCTTCCCGGGCGCGCTGTTCGACGAGGCGCTCCGGCGCCACCCGTACCAGCGGATCACGCTGGACCACCCGCTGGACGTGGCGCCCGACGCCGGCACGGACCTGTCGGTCTACACCTGCGGCCTGCTCGTCGCCGACCTGGCGGCGGCGCTGCGCGACCGGCGGCTGCGGCCCGGTGAGAAGGTGGTGGTCTACAAGCGGGACGCGTTCGACATCATGCTGCTGGCGTGCGCGGTGTCGCGCGCCGGGGGCGTGCCGGTCCTGCTCTCGCCCGCGCTGCCCGGCGCCACCGCGGCGGAGCTGGTGCGCCGGGTCGGCGGGCCGCGGCTGATCACCGACGAGCGCACGCTCGTGGACCGGCTGCCCGCCGACATCGGCGCCCACACCGCCGAGGTGCTCCTGGTCGCCGGGCAAGCGGCGGGCACGACCCCGCTGCGGCCGGCGCACGACGCGGGGCCCCGGCCGTTCACCCGGCCGAGCCCGGACGTCCCCGTGCTCGTCACGCACACCTCCGGGACCACCGACCTGCCGAAGCTGGTTGTGCACACCGCGCGGAGCCTCCGCGCGCGCTGCCGCCCGCAGGCGCTCATGGCCCGGCTGCTCATCCGCGAACGGGAGACGATGGCGCTGCACGTCTCGTTCGTCCACTCGCGACTGGTCAGCGCGCTGGCCATCGCCCTGGACCGCGGCTTCCCGCTGCTGGTCGTGCGCGACCCGGCGCCGGACCGCGTCGCCGGGCTGTTCGCCGCGCACCGGCCGGGCATCCTGGAGGCGCACCCGAACACGTTCGTCGAGTGGGAGGCGCTGGCCGAGGACCCGCTGGAGCCGTTGGCCGGCGTGAAGTACCTCTCCAGCACGTTCGACGCGATCCACCCGCGCACCGTCCGGACCGTCCTCGGGGCGTCGCACCGCAAGCGCCCGGTGCAGCTGCAGCTCTACGGGCAGAGCGAGGTCGGCCCCACCGCGGGCCGGGTCACCGGCCGGCGGCACGCGGGCGGGGTGGACACGCGGTGCGTCGGGTTCCCCTTCCCCGGCATGACCGCCGTGCGGGTGGTCCCGCGCGACGGGAAGCGGCCCAGCGCGGAGGCCCCCGGGCACATCGAGGTGCGCACGGACGGCCGGGCGCTGACCTACCTGGGCGAGGACGCGCGCTTCCGCGGTCAGCTCGACCGCGGCTGGTGGCGCATGGGCGACGTCGGCTACCGGACGCGGTGGGGGTGCCTGCACGTCTCCGACCGCGAGGTGGACCTCATCCCGGGCTTCGGCAGCGCGCTGGCGGCGGAGGACGTGCTGATGTCGCGCATCGAGGCGCTGCGCGAGGTCGTGATCATCCCGACCGGACCGGGGGCGCCGACCCCGGTCGTCGTCACCCGGGACGGCGCGGCGCTGGACCGCGGCCGGTGGCGCGCCGCGACGGCGGACCTGCCCGAGATGCGCCCACCGGTCCAGTTGGACCTGGCCGACCTGCCCGTGACCGCGACCACGAAGGTCCGCCGGCGCGAACTGGCCGCCCTGCTGCCACGCGCCACCGAACCGCCGACCGAAGCCCCGACCCCGGGCCCGGCCGCGTCGCCACACCGGCCCACCACGCCGACCGCGCCGACCACGCCGACCGCGCCGACCACGCCGACCGCGCCGACCACGCCGATCACGCCGACCACCGGAGGGTGACCCATGACCCCCGACCCGATCTCCGACGCCGACCGGGTGCTCGGCTGGCTCGACGACCCCGCCGGCACGCGCGGGGTGCGGTTCCGGCAGGACGACGGCTCCTGGCGGCGCACCCCCTACCCCGAACTGGCCGACCTGACCCTGCGGGCGGGCGCGGCGCTGGCCGACGCCGGTGTGCGGCCGGGGCAGGTGGTCCCGCTGGTGCTGCCCAACGGGCTGGACTTCGTCACCCACTTCTTCGGCCTGCTGGCGATCGGCGCCACCCCGTCGGTGCTGCCCCTGCCCTGGACCATCCGCGCCGGCTCGGGTTACGCGGACCACCTGCGCGCGATCCTCGACCGGCTGCGCCCGGACCACGTGGTGGTGGGCCCCGCCCACCGCGAGGTGTTCCACCGCGTCATGTCCGAAGTGGACAACGTGGTGCGCGTGGTCGATCCCGGGTACGCCGAGCACGCGCGGGACGCGCCGCGCCGGCGCGGCGACCTCGCGGTCCTCCAGTTCACCTCCGGCTCCCGGGGCAACCCCCGCGGCCTGCGGATCACCACGGCGAACCTCGCCGCCAACCTGCGGGCGATGCAGGAGTGGATGCGGCTGGAGGACCACGGCGCGGTGTCCTGGCTGCCGACCTACCACGACATGGGCCTGGTCGGCACGATGCTCGCGCACACCACGCTGCAACTGGAGCACGCGGTGCTGCGGCCCGAGCACTTCCTGCGCGACCCGCGCGGCTGGCTGGCCGAGTACGGTCGCGCCCCGTACGCGGCGATGGTCATGCCGAACTTCGGCTTCGACCTGCTGCTGGCGCGCGTCGGGCCGCAGGACGTGGCCGGGCTGGACTTCTCCGGCCTGCGGTGCGTGGTCAGCGGCGCCGAGCGGGTGGACCCGGCGGTGCTGTCCCGCTTCCACCGCCTGCTGGAGCCGCACGGCCTGCGCGGTGACGCCCTGATGCCCGCCTACGGCCTGGCCGAGTGCACGCTGGCGGTCACCGGCCGCCGGGCCGCCGGGCCGCCCCGGCTGGTCCGCACCGGCGTCGAGCGGGACCTCGGCGAGAAGGTGGACGTGCGCGACAGCGCCGAGCTGACCACCGAACCCGTCGCGGACCCGCGGCTGTGGCAGGTCGGCTGCGGTCGCCCGCTCGACGGCGTCGAGGTCGGGATCCTCGACGACGACGGGGTCGAGCAGCCCGAGGGCGTCGTCGGCGAGATCCTCGTGCGCGGCCCCTCGGTCGCGGCCGGCTACCTCGACGCGGCGCCGGAGGACGCGGCGAGGTTCACCGCCGCCGGGTTCCGCACCGGCGACGCGGGCTTCCTGCTCGACGGCGAGCTGTACGTGATCGGCCGGTTGGGCGACAGCGTCAAGGTCAACGGGCAGAACGTCTTCATGGAGGACGTCGAACTCGAACTGGTCGCGCGGGATCTGGTGTCGCGGCGGAACGCGGTCGTGGTCGCGGGGGTCCTCCGGTCGACGCCGACCGTGCTGGTGGTCACCGAGCGGCCGTTGGCCGCCGACGCCGTCCCCGCCACCGAGGCCGCGGTCCGCGCGCTGACCGGCGACGGCGTCACGGTCCGGGTGCTGCACGTGCGGTCCGGCAGCATCCCGCGCACCTCCAGCGGCAAACCGCGGCGCCGAGCGCTGTGGCTGGCCTACCTGAGCGGCGAACTGGCGCAGGTGGCGCCATGAACGCGCGCGTACCGACGTCGGTGTCGAGAAGGGGAGTCATGGTGCACCAACAGGAACCGGTCGGCCCGCGGACGAGGCGACCGCTGTTCGCGGACGGGCCGTTCGGCGACCGCGTGGCCGACGGCCGCGCCCTGGTGGCCGACGTGCTGCGCACGGCGTTCGACCCGCGCGTGGCCCGGGCGGAGGCCGACGGCCTGTTCCCGCGGTGGGCGCTGACCGAGATCGCCGCGACCGGGCTGCTGCGCGAGCGGTGGTCCGGCGGCCCGCACGGCGACCCCGGGCTCGGCGTGGTCATCGCCGAGGAGAGCGGCGCCCTGGGCGTCCTCGGGCTGTCGGTGGGGTTGAGCCTGCAGTGCGAGACGGTCGCGTCCGTCCTGCACCGCCACGCCGACAACGCCCTGCTGCGCGAGCACCTCGACGGGGTTCTCGACGGCACCCGCGTGGGCTGCCTGGGCGCGTCGGAACCGACGGGCGGGTCGGACCTCAACGGCGTCCGCACCACCGCCCGCAGGGTCCCGGGCGGCTGGCACGTCACGGGCGAGAAGAAGTTCCTGTCCCTGGGACTGGTGTGCGACTTCGCGCTGCTGCTGTGCCGGCTGGACGAGGGCGGCGGCGCGGTCGCGGGCCGGCTCGGGCTGCTGGCGGTGCCGCGGTCGGGGCTGACCCCGCGCAAGCGGCTGACCAAGGTCGGCACCGCGGCGCTGGACACGACGTGGATGGCGGTCGACGCCCGGGTCCCCGACGACGCGCTGGTCGGCCGGCCCGGCGGCGGGCTGCTCGCGGCCGTGTGGGCGTTGGACCACGAGCGCCTGTCCATCGCCGCCCAGGCCGCCGGCGCGGCCCGGTACGCGATCGGGCTGACCACCGCGCACCTGCACCGGCGCGAGCAGTTCGGCGAACCCCTGGTGCGGCGCCAGGCGCTGCGGCTGCGGCTCGCGGAGCTGGCCTCGCGGCTGGTGACCCTGCGCTACGCCGTCTACGCGGCGGCCCAGGGCATGGCCGTCGAGGCCTGCGGCACCAGGGAGATCGCCGCGCTGAAGGCGACCGCGGCGCGGTTCCTGGAGGAGGTCATGAGCGAGTGCATGCACATGTTCGGCGGCATGGGCTACCTGGAGGACGAGACACCGCTGGCCCGCATGTGGCGCGACTCCCGGCTGGCCCGCCTCGGCGGCGGCAGCGACGAGATGATGTGGGAGCTGGTCGCCGGCGGCCTGGTCCCCGACTTCACCGCCTACGACCGGGTCGTGGTGGCGCCATGAGGATCCTGGTGACCGGCGTGACCGGTCAGCTGGGCACCGCGGTCGCGGAGGTCGCGGCCGAGCGCGGGATCGACCTCGTGCCCCTGGTGCGGGCCGACCGGCCGGGACGGGTGCCGTTCGCGCGCGCCTTCCCGCACCTGGACCACGCGAAGGTCGTCGGTGACGTCCGCCTGCCGCGCTGGGGCCTGACCGACGCCGTGCTGGACGCGTTGGGCGACACCGTGGACGCGGTCGTGAACCTCGCCGGCGACACCGACTGGGCGGGCAGCGGGCGCGACCTGCACGCGGTCAACGTGCTGGGCGCGCGGCACGGGCTGGAGGTGACGCGCGAGCTGCGCCGCCGCTCCGGCCGGCGCGTGCTGCACTGCCACGCGTCCTCGATCTTCGTGGCGGGCGGCCTGATCGGCCCGATCGCCGAGCGGCAACTCGCCGTGGACCGGCACCGCACCGCCTACGAGCACAGCAAGTGGACCGCCGAACGGGAGCTGGCCGCGCAGGCCCGGCCCGACGACCCCGCCGACCCGGACGTGCTGATCTGCCGGGTGTGCGCGCTGGTGGGCGACTCCCGCACCGGCCGCACGCTCAAGCGCAACTCGCTGTACCTGCTGGCCGAGCGGTGGGACGACCTGCCGGGCCGGGTGCTGCCGCTGATGCCGGGCGCCCGCGTGGACGTGCTGCCGCGCGACGTCGCCGCCGCCACCCTGCTGGACGCCGTGGCGGGCGCGCTGCGGACCGGGCCGCGACGGGAACCCACCGTGGTGCACGTCGCCGCCGGCGAGCGCGCCCCGACCACCCGGGCGCTGCTGGAGACCGCGCGGTCGGTGTCGCCCGCGACGTTCGGCCGGTGGGTCCGCGTGGTGCCCGCCACCGCCGCGCAGGTGTTGTGGCTGTCCGGCAACGCGGAGCGGTTCTGGCCGCTGAGCAGGTCCTGGCGCAACAGCCTGACCGGCCTGCGCTACATCGGGCTGGAACGGGTGCTGGAACGCGGCGCGCTGGCGAGCCTGCTGCCCGGCCCGCCGCCCGCACCGGACACCGAGCTGATCGCCCGGTTGCTGTTCGACGCGCCCGCCCCGGCCACGCCGGTGGCGCCCGTGGACTCGGGATTGTCGAGGTTCCTGCCATGAACGTGTTGATCCTGGGCGGCACCGGGTTCGTCGGCGCGGGGATCGCCCGCACGCTGGCCCGCACCGGCGCGGCCGTCCGCGTGCTGTCCCGCGGTGGCGCCACACCGGTCGGCGAGGGGGTGCGCGGCGACGTGCGGCTGCCCGACCTCGGCCTGTCCGGCGACGCGCTGGCCGCGATCCGCGCGCAGACCACGCACGTGGTGCTGACCTTCGGCTCGGTGTCCTGGGCCGCCGGCCCCGACCAGGTGCTGCAGACCCACGCCGGCGGGACCAGGTCGGCGCTGGAGTTCCTGCGCACCCTGCCCCGCCTGGAGCAGGCGGTGCACATCTCGTCGCTGCTGTCCCTGGGCCGCGCGAAGGGCCGGGTCACCAACCGCGAGCTCTACACCGGGCAGGGGTTCCGCAATTGGTACGAGTACGGCAAGTACTGCGCCGAGCGGCTCGTGCGCGACGCCGCGGACCTCCCGGTCGGCGCGGTGCGGTTCGGTCCGGTGGCGGGCGCCGACCCGTTCGGCCGGCCCATCGACACCAGCTACGGCCTGCCCGCGGTGCTGCCGCACCTGCTGGCGGGTTACCCGGTGCCGGCCCGGCACGGCGGCGAGTTCCCGTGCTGGATCACCGACGTCTCCTCGGCCGCGGAGATCGTGCTCAAGGCCCTCACCGCCCCGATCGGCCGCGACGTGTGGACGTGGTTCGACCCGGCGCTGCCCAGCCTGCGCCGGGTGTTCACCGAGGTGTGCCGCCCGTGGGGGGTCGTGCCCCGGATCGTCGAGGGCGGCCGGGGCCTGCGCCGGCTGACCGCGCTGGTCAGCGACCGCATCGGCCTGCCGCGCGAGGTGGTCGCCTACCTCGAACCGTGGTTCGACGTGGACCCCGACGTGCTGCGGGACGTCCCGCGGCCCTGGCCCGCCCCCGACCCGGACTACCTGGCCGACACCGGCCGCGCGCTGCTGGGAGGTGGCTCATGACCGCGCGGATCTCACCCGTGGACACCGATCCGCACCCGTACTTCCGGGTGTACTCGGCGGGCAACTTCGGCGAGGTGGCGCCGGAACGGCTGTCCCCGATGTCCTGGTCGCTGGTCGGCGAGCCGATGGAACGCGGCAGCCGCGCGCTGATGCGGCGGCTGTACGGGCGCTCGACGTGGGCCGAGGGCTCGCACTTCGTGTTCCTGGGCTACTTCGGCTGCCGGCCCTACCACAACCTCGCCGCCTACTGCCACCTGGCCCGCAACATCGTCGGGTTCGAGCCGCAGGACGTCACCGACGCCTACTTCGAGGGCGTCCACGTGCCCGACGAGGTCGAGTCGCTGCGCGTGGCCAAGCCCCGCCGGTGGGCCGGCGCGGCGGCCTTCCTGTGGCTGCTGCGCGACATCGGCCCGCGCCTGCGCCGCCAGGAGGAGCGCGTCGGCGAGTTGGAGCGGGGCCTGCGGGCCGCGGTCACGACGAACAACCCGGTCGCGTTGTCGGGCGTGCTGCGGGCGGCGAAACCGGTGCTGGACGAGGCGTGGGAACTGCACATGTTCGCCTCCGCCGGACTGGTGCCCGCCAACGCCCTGCAACGCAAGGCCTACCGCAAGCTGATGCGCAACGGCGAGGAGATCGCGCAGTGGCTGCGCCGCCCGCGCGAACTGGTGTGGGACCGGCTGCACGACGCCGCCGCGACCGGGGACCCGTTCGGTCCCGGCCACTTCCTGGACACGTCGTTCTACGAGGTGGCCGACCACACCGAGCCCTGGCGCGAGTTCCGGGTGCGGCACAAGCCGGCGGCGACGCCGATCGGCGAGCGCCCGGTGGCGCTGCTGGACCCGGCCGAGGCGCTGCGCGGGATGCTCAGCCCGTGGCGCGACCGGGCCGTGCGCGCGCTCGCGGTGACCGTGGGCGAGTTGATGGCCGGTCGGGAGCACACCAAGTCGTTGGCCATGCGCACCTTGCACGTCTACCGGCGACTGCTGCCCGCGCTCGCGCCCGCCCTGGGCGTCGGCGACGACGTGTGGCCGTACCTGACCGTCGACGAGTTCGCCGACCTGGCGACCGACCCCGCGGCGGCCGACCGCGCGGCGGCCCGCGCCGCCGCCTGCCGGCGGGCCCTGCGCGTCCCGATGCCCGAACACCTCGACCTCACCGCCGGCGACGGCGTCGTGCGCCCCTGGCAGTCCGACGTCCCGGTGGTGGCGCGGCGCGGCGTGGCGCCGGGCATCGGGGTGGGCGTCGCCTGCTCGCCCGAGGACGACCTGCCCGACGGCCCGGTCGTGCTCGTGTGCTCCTCCGCCGACGCCGACATCGCGCCCCTGCTGCCGTACGCGGCGGGCGTGCTCAGCGAACGCGGCAGCGACATGTCCCACATCGCGATCCTGTCCCGGGAGTACGGGGTGCCCTGCGTCGTCGGTTACCCCGGCGCCGCGTCGCTGCCCGCCGGCACCCGGGTCTCCGTCAACGGCAGCACCGGAGAGGTGATCATCCTTGACCAGCACTGACCACACGTCCTCCGCCGAGGTCATCGCGGCACTGGAGGAGGTCTACACCCGGATCAAGCGGGTGACCCGCGAGATCAGGACGTCCGACCGGATCGTCGCCGACCTCGGCGTCGACTCCCTGGCCACCCTGGAGATGCTGCTGGAACTGGAGAAGCGGTTCGACGTGTCCCTGGTGGACGACCCGGGCGCGGCCCGCGTCGAGACGGTCGGCGACCTGGTGGCCCTGCTCGACGCCGCCCGGTCGGGACGGGCGGGCCGGCCGTGACCGGGGCGGTGGAGGCCGGCGCGACCGGGCACTTCGAGGTCCTGCACGCGCTGGCGATCAAGGCGATGGCGCCGCCGGCCGCGTTGGCGGCCGTGACGGGCGTGGACGTGCTGCCGGGCCTGGTGGTCCTGCGCGACGGGGGCTGGGCCGAGCACCTGGCGGGCCGCGACCTGTGGCGGATCACCAAGCAGGGCCGCGCGCTGCACGCGCGGTTGGTGGCCGAGAGGATCACCGAGCCGGCCCGGGGCCGGTTGCGCGCGGGGTACGAGCGGTTCCTCCCGCTGGACCGGTGGTTCAAGGGCGTCTGCACCCGCTGGCAGGTGCGCGACGGCGTGCCGAACGACCACTCCGACGCCCGCTACACCGGGGCGCTGGTGGTCGAGCTGGGCCGGCTCCACGAACGGGTCGACTCCCTGCTGCTCGACCTGGGACGGGCGCTCGACCGGCTCACCGGCTACCGGGCGCGGCTCAGCGCCGCGCTGGACCGCGTGCGCGACGGCGACCGCACGGCGTTCACCGGCGTGCTGTGCGAGTCCTACCACGACGTCTGGATGGAGCTGCACCGCGACCTGCAGCTCGTGCTGGGCGTCGACCGGCACGCCGAGGAGACCGGGGCCGCGCGATGACGACGGACCTGGTCCGGCTGACCGGCCGGCTCGACGGGGACGACCGGTCGTGGGCGGGTGGCAAGGCGGTCGGCCTGGCCGCCCTGTCCCGGCTCGGGCTCGCGGTGCCCGACACCTGGGTCGTCCCGGTCGACGCCGCGCCCGCCGCCGACGCGTTCGCGGGCTTGGCGGGGGTCGCGCCGCGGTGGGCCGTGCGCAGCTCGGCGACCAGCGAGGACGGCGACCGGCGGTCCTACGCCGGGATGTTCCGCAGCGAACTCGACGTCCCCGCGGCCGACCTGCCCGCCGCGGTGGCGCGGGTCCGGGCGTCGGCGCACGGCGAGCGCGTCGCGGCGTACCGCGCGAAGGTGGGGGACGGCGGCGCGCTCGGGATGGCGGTGCTGCTGCAGCCGTACCGACCGCCCGCCCGCGGCGGCGTGTGGTTGGGCCGGGGCCCGGGCGCGGGCCGGCTGGAGTGGACGCGCGGCAGCGGGGAGGCGCTGGTGTCCGGTGTGGTGACGCCCGACTGGGAGGAGTGGACGACCGCCGGCCGCGTGGGCGGCTCGGCGGCCCGGCCGCTGGCCGGCGGCGGCCTGCCGGTGGGCGAGGCGTGCCTGGCCGTGCAGGACGCCCTCGGTGTGCCCGCCGACCTGGAGTTCGCGCTGGTGGACGACGGTCTGCTGTGGCTGCAGTTCCGGCCGACGACCGCCGACCTCGCGGCCCCGCCCGCCGGCCCGCTCGGCCGGGACGTCGTGCGCGGCACCGCCGCCGCGCCGGGGACCGCCTCGGGCCGCGGTCTGCTGCTGCGCGACGCCGCCGATCCGGGGTGGAGCGCCGACGCGGTGCTGCTGGCCGACCACACCGACCCCGACTGGGTGCCGCTGATGGCCGAGGCGTCGGCGTTGGTGACCGCGACCGGCGGGATGCTGTGCCACGCCGCGATCGTCGCGCGCGAACTGGGCGTCCCGTGCGTCACCGGGGTCGGCCGGGCGGCGCTGGGCGCGCTCGCCGGCGGCGACCTCGTCGTGGACGGCTCGGCGGGCACGGTGGCGGTGTCGCGGTGACCGGACCGGACGAGATGGGCTTCGGGCAGCGCGGGTTCGCCGCCGTGCTGGGCGCCCTGGCCGCCGCGCGGTCCCCGCGGCTGCCGCCCGAGGTGGCCGGGGGAGGGGCGTGGGCGGACGAGTTGGCCGACCTCGCGGACGAGCAGCGCGCGTTCGCCGCGCTCCTCGACGCGCTGGCGTCCGCCGACTGGGAGCGGCCGTCGGCGGCGCCCGGCTGGACCGTCCGCGACCAGGTGGCCCACCTCGCCGACACCGAGGAGGTCGCCGCCGACACCCTCCTCGACGGCCCCCGGGCCTTCCGCCGCGCCCTGGGGGGTTTCGCGACCGCGGAGGACTTCACCGCGGCGGGCTGCCGGCGCGCCGACGGCATGTCCCCCACCGACCTGGTGTCGTGGTGGGCCGGCGCCGCCGCGCGCACCCGCGAGGCGCTGGGCCGCCGCGATCCGCAGGAGCGCGTCGCGTGGGGGTTCGGCCTGTCGGCACGGGTGTTCGCGACCGCGCGGCTCATGGAGCACTGGGCGCACGGGCTGGACATCGCCGACGCGCTCGGCCTCCCGGTGCCGGAGACCCCGAGGCTGCTGCGCGTGGCCGAACTCGGGCTGGCCACCCTGCGCTACGCCCTGGCCCGCGCCGGGACCCGGTGGCCCGCCGGGCACACCCTGCGCCTGGAACTGCGCGCGCACGACGGCGCCCTCCACCGGCTGGGCCCCGAGGACGCCACCGACGTCCTGCGCGGCCCGCTCGCGGCGTGGTGCCGCACCGCCACCCGGCGCGCCGGCGGGCGGCGGCCGTTCGAGACCGACGGCCCGCTGGCCGCCTTGGCCACCACCCACGCGCGGGCCTACCTGTGACCCGACCACCGACGCGGCAGGAGCGTGCCCATGATCGAAGTGACCGAGCGGGAGACCATCGCCTGCGAGCCGCGGGACTGGCTCGAATTCGTCCTGGACGTGGAGCGCTACGCCGAGGTGGACGACAAGATCGGCCCGATCCGGTGGAGCCGCAGGCGCGGGGACGTCGTCGAGTTCAAGTTCCGGCCGCGCCTGCCCGGGGTGCGCCTGCCCGAGCCCTGCACCACCTCGCGGATGCGCCTGGTGGCCGGTGAACGCATCGACGTGCGCCTGGCCCCCTTGCCGCGCAACGCGCTCAACCGGTGCGCCGGCCTGTTCCGGGCGCGGTTCAGCGCCGTGGCGGTCGACGGCGGGGCGGAGGTGACCCGCATGATCTCGTTCCGCTTCAACCCGCTGCTGCGCGGCCTGTTCGAGCCCACCCTGCGGCGCACCCTGCCCGCGTCGGTGCGCCGGGAGCTCGCGCTGGCCAAGCGGATCCTGGAGGACCGGCGGTGAGCCGCCCGACGACCGCGGGCAAGGGCATCACCACGTCCGACGGCGGGCGACCGTTCCACGTCGCGGTGGTCGGCGCCGGCCTGTCCGGCATCGCCGCCGCGGTGAAGCTGCGCCGCGCGGGCATCACCGACCTGGTGGTGCTGGAGAAGGCCGACCGGGTCGGCGGCACCTGGCGCGACAACACCTACCCCGGCTGCGCCGTGGACATCCCGGCGCCGGTCTACTCCTTCTCGTTCCACCCCAACCCCGGGTGGAGCCGCAACTTCGTCGGCCAGGCGGAGCTGCTGGCCTACATCGAGGACACGGTGGACCGGTTCGGCCTGGCCGAGCACATCAGGCTGGCCACCGAACTGCTCGAAGCGACGTGGTCGGACGCGCGCCAGAGGTGGACCCTGCGGACCTCCCGCGGTGTGCTCTCGGCGCGGCACGTGGTGTTCGCCTCCGGGTTGCTGACCGAGCCCAGGATCCCCGACCTGCCGGGCCTGGCCGGTTTCCCGGGCGAGGTGCTGCACTCGGCGCGCTGGGACCACGGCGTCGACCTCACCGGCCGGCGGGTCGCGGTGGTCGGGACCGGCTGCTCGGCGGTGCAGATCGTCCCGGAGGTCCAGCCGCACGTGCGGCGGCTGCACGTCTTCCAGCGGACCCCGGCGTGGGTGTTGCCGCGACTGGACTTCGCCTTCCCCGCGGCGGTGCGGGCGGTGTTCCGCCGGTACCCGGCGACCCAGCGCCTGGCCCGGCTCGCGGGCGACGTCGTGCTGCGGCTGCTGGGCGCGCTGATGCGGCGCGCCCGGGTCGCCCGCGTGCTCAACGCGGTCGGCCGGTCGGTCCTGCGCCGCCAGGTGCCCGACCCGGCGCTGCGCGCGGCGTTGACACCGGAGTTCACCGTGGGCTGCAAGCGCATCCTGCTGTCCAACACCTACCTGCCCGCGCTCACCAAGTCCAACGTGGACCTGGTGCCGAGCGCGCTCGCCGCGGTCGAGGGCTCGGTGCTGGTGGCCGCCGACGGCACCCGGGCCGAGGTCGACGTGCTCGTGTTCGCCTCCGGGTTCGAGCTGCGGCACCCGGCGATCGCGCGGCGCGTCCGCTGCCGGGACGGCAGGCTGCTGGCCGACGCGTGGTCCGCCGCGCCCCCGCGGGCCTACCGCGCGACCACCGTCCCCGGCCTGCCCAACGCCTACCTGCTGCTGGGGCCCAACGGCGTCACGCACCACTCGCTGCTCGCCCTGGCCGAACGCCAGCTCGACTACGTCGTCGACGCGATCCGCACCGCCGAGTCCCGCGCCGTCGGGGCGCTGGAGGTCCGGCGCGACCGGTTCGACGCGTTCGACCGGGAGCTGCGCCGCCGCTTGCGCGACAGCGTCTACGACAGCGGCGGGTGCCGCAGCTTCTACCACGACGAGCACGGCCGCAACTTCGTCGTCTGGCCGTGGTCGCAGCGCAGGCTGCGGCGCGCGCTCGCGCGCTTCGACATCGAGAACTACGAGACCACACCCCTCGCCGGCGACGGCACGGGCTGAGGGACGCGGAAAGGACCAGGGGTGTACGACTACACACAGGCGTTGCGCCGCAGCCGGACCAGCCGGGAGAACGGCGCCGCCCCCCGCGAGGTGGACGTGGGCGGCCGGTCGTGGCTCGTGCTGCCCGGGGTGTTCTCGCCGGGCGACTCGCGGTCCTCGGCCGCCCACCTCGCGCTGCTCGACTTCCCCGTGGACGGGTCGTTGCTGGAGATCGGCTCCGGGTGCGGCCTCATCGCGGTCAGCGCGGCGCTGGCCGGTTGCCGCGGCGTGGTCGCGACCGACCTCAACCCCGTCGCGGTGGAGAACACCGCGCTCAACGCGCGGCGCTTCGGCGTCGCCGACGCGGTGAGCTGCCGGTTGGGCGACCTGTTCGCCCCGCTGGCCGAGGAGGAGCGGTTCGACGTCGTCTACTGGCACTCCAACAACGTCTGGACGCCGCCGGCGCTCACCCCCGAGCACGTCCACGAGTTGGCCTACGTCGATCCCGGCTACGACGCCCACAAGCGCTTCTTCCGGGACGCCCGCGCCCACCTCGCGCCGGGCGGCCGGGTCCTGCTGGGGGTGAGCAGCCGCGCCGAGCGCACCCACCTCGACCTGTTCGCGGCGCACGAGCACCAGCGGCTGGTGTCGCTGGCCTCGACCACGGTCACCGAACCCGAGGGCCCGGTGGTCTACGAACTGCTGGAACTCCTCGGCGGCTGAGCGCCGACCGGACCGGAGCCGCCCTGTCGCGGACGGCGCGCGAGGGACGTCGGTCCCATGCCGGACAGGGAGGCCGGGTCGGCCGGGGGCGGCTGACCCGGCCCGTCGCGGAGCACCCCGATCCCCCCCGGGCGACCACCCGCCGGTCACGCGTCACCCCCGAACACCATCGACCCCAGGGAACCTCCATGATCTTCGACAGGTTGCTGGCGCTGCCCGACGACGCGGAACCGTGGATCGTCGACCACGAACCGATCATCCTCACCGCGCACGACGAGAAGGTCCCGCCCGCCGCCATCGCCGACGCCGCCGCGCGCACCGCGACCGCGCTGAAGGCGAACGGCGTCACGGCGCGGTCCCGGTGCGTGGTGTGGCTGGAGACACCCGCCGACGTGATCGTCGCCTACGCCGCGATCACCGCGCTGGACGCGGTGCCGATCCTGATCAGCCCGACGCTGGACGGGGACACCCTGCGGGCGATGGTGGCCGACGTCGCCGACATCAGCGCCGTGGTCACCGCCGACGACCGCGTGGCGGAGTGCCGTGCGCTGCTGCCCGACCACCGCGTGCTGGACTGGCGGCGGATCGCCGCCGAACTGCCCTCCCACGCCCGGTTCACCCGCGAACCGGAGGTCGCCACGCACGCCACGTACGTCGTCGTCCACACCTCCGGCACCACCGGGGTGCCCAAGCTGGTGGAGTGCTCCGGCCGCAGCATCCGCTTCAACTCCTGGGTGCAGGCCGGGCTCCAGGCGTGCATGCGGCTGCGCGGCCACATGGCCTTCGCGATCTCCCCGGTGCACGGCCGCACGGTCGTGGGCGTCTACGGCGCCCTCATCCGCCGGGTGCCGTTGCTGCTGTTGTCCGACGTCTCGCCGGACAACGTCGCCCGGATGCTCACCCGGCACCGCCCGATCTTCCTGGAAACCCACCCCAACACCTTCCGGGCGTGGCAGCACCTGGCCGACCGGGGCGCTTTCCGGTCCGTGCGCTTCTTCGGCGCGAGCTTCGACGTCATCCACCCCGACACGATCCGGGCGCTGCTGTCCGGCTCGGGGCACCGGCTGGCGCTGTGCGTGGAGGTGTACGGCCAGAACGAGTCCGGCCCGGTCGCGGTCCGCACGCACGTCAAGGGGTTCACCAGGGCTACGTCCCGGCGCGGGCGCAAGGCCGTGGGCGGGCACCCGGTCGGGCCGCGGATGCCGTTCTGCCGCGTGCGGATCGTCGGCGACGACGGCCGCCCGGTCCCCGCCGGGTCACCGGGCCGGATCACCGTGCGCACACCCGGCACGTTCTCCGGCTACCTCGACCGACCCGGGATCGCCTCCCGCCGGTTCCCCACCAACCGGTGGTGGGACACGGGGGACTGGGGGTCGATCTCGCGGCTGGGCCGGCTGACGCTGATCGACCGCCAGGTGGACCGGGTGACCGGCGCGCCCAGCGCGATCGCGGCGGAGAACGTCCTGCTGGAGCGGTTCCCGGAGCTGCTGGAACTGGTCGTCGTGGACGTGGACGGCACGGCGTGGCCGGTGCTGTCGGTGCGGCCGGGGGCGCGGTTCCGGCGGGCCGAGTGGGACCGGGTCGCGCCGACGGTGGCGCGGCTGGCCGAGCCGGTGGTGATCCCCGACGAGGCGTTCCCGCGCACGGTGACCGGCAAGATCAAGCGCGACCGGATCAAGGACCTGGTCCGCCGGCTCACCGGCGACGGGGCGGCGGTGGACTCGTGACGCGGACCGGCGCGGTCCCGGCGCCGGTCCGCGCGAAGGCCGTGGGCTTCCTCCGGCTGGGGAAGGCCCGCATCTACCACCACGAGTACTCGTGGCTGCTGGCCGTGCTGTTGCTGCGCCTCGACGGCCACCTGGGAGGTCGCATCGCCCCGGTCCTCCTGCTGCTCCTCGCGGTGGTCCTGCTGCAGTGGAGTGGCGGCGCGGCCGACGACCTGGGCGGCTTCCGCGACGGCAGCGACGCGCGCAACTACGCGGGCCGGCCGCCGCGGACCCGGGCCAAGAAACCACTGGTGACCGGTGTGCTGTCCGAGTCGGAGGCGGTGGTGTTCGGCGTGGTGTGCTGGGTGGGCAGCGTCGTGGCCGGGCTGCTCGCGGTGGTCCTGGTGGACGGGCCGGTGCCGTGGGCGGCGGTGGCGCTGCTGCTGGTCACGCAGGTCGCGGCGGTGCAGTACTCGACCGGGCTGAAGACGAGCTACCGCCCGCTGGGGCTGGAACTGTCCATCTTCGGCATCCTCGGCGGCCTCGCGCTCACCCCGTACTGGATCGTCGCGGGCGGGGTGACGGCCGAAGCCCTCCTGGTGAGCGCGCTGTTCGGGCTGTGGTTCCTCATGGTCGTCTGCCACGGCAACGCCTCCGACCGGCGGGGCGACGCGGCGGTGTCGCGGCGGACGCTGGCGGTCCTGCTGCCGCCGCGCGGCTACGACGTCGTGCTGTGCCTGCTCCCGGTCGCCGGCCTGGCGCTGCTCACCGCGCTGTTCACGACCACCCGGATCGACACCGCGCTCGCCGTGGCGGTCGTCCCGGTGGTCGTCGTGCAGGCCGTCCAGCTCCACGCCGGCGTCCGGCGCCGCGATTGGCGCCGGGCCCGGTTCCTCGGCCTGGTGGCGCTGGACCTGGGCTGCCTGGGGCTCGCCGCGGCGATCGCCCTCTCGTGACCGCCCCGCCTCCGACGATGACGGCCGCCTACGTCGGCGGGTGCGGACCGGCGTCGGCGATCCGGGTCGGCCCGCTGCCCGTGCCCGCGATCGGACCGGGCGAGGTGCTGGTCCGGGTCGAGGCGGCGGCGGTCAACCACGTGGACACGTTGATCCGGTCGGGCGCCTACCGCACCCCGGTGCCGTTCCCGTTCATCCTCGGCCGCGACCTGGTGGGCGTCGTGGCCCGGACCGGGTCGGCGGCCGCGGGCTTCACCACCGGCGAACGCGTGTGGTGCAACAGCCTCGGCCACGACGGCAGGCAGGGGTCGTTCGCGCGGTACGCGGCGGTGCCGGCGGACCGGCTCTACCGGCTGCCCGCCGGGGTGGACCCGGTGCGGGCGGTGGCCGTGCTGCACACCGCGGCCACCGCGCACATCGGGCTGCGCCGCGAGGCGCGGGTCGCGCCGGGCGAGACGATCGTCGTGGTGGGCGCGGGCGGCGGGGTGGGCAGCGCGGTCGTCCAGCTCGCCGCCGCGTCGGGCGCCCGCGTCATCGCCGTGGACCGCGCCGAGAACGCGCGGTGGTGCCGGCGTTGCGGCGCGCACGACGTGCTGGACCGGGACGACCCCCTGCTGTCCCGGCGGATCGCCGCCCTGGCACCGTCCGGAGTGGACGTCCACTGGGACAACACCGGACACCACGACCTGGCCGGCACCGTGCCGCTCATGGCGCGCGGCGGCCGGATCGTGCTGTCGGCCGGGTTCACCGCCCGGGCGGAGCTGCCGGTCGGGGCGTGCTACACCCGCGACCTCCGGCTGCACGGCTTCGCCATCAGCAACGCCTCGACCGCCGACCTCGCCACCGCCGCGACGGAGATCAACGCCGAACTCGCCCGGGGCGGGCTGCGCGCGCGGATCCGGGCCGTGCTGCCGCTCACGGCCGCGGCGCGGGCCCACCGCGCCCAGGAGGAAGGCGGTCGGCCCGGCCGCATCGTCGTGCTGCCCTGACGGCGCCGCCGCGCCGGCGGGAATCGTGCCACCGCTCATTCCCTGTGCAGAAATCCGAAACCCGATCGGCGGGCGTTGTCCCGGAATCGGACGCGCTCCTACGGTCGGTCGAGCACTTCTTCCGTGCACGAATCCGACGAATTCGCAGGCATCCAGATTGGGAGTGACACGTGGAGTCGAAATCCGTCCCGACCAAGCCGGCGCCGAGCGGGCCGACCGCCGCCGAGGTGCTCCAGCGCTACCGCACGGCGGTCGAGTCCGGTGACCTCGAACTGGCCAAGACGACCCTCGCCGACGACGTGGTGGTGCGCTCGCCGATCACCAGCCGGTACGGGTTCACCGGCCCGCAGCACATCCGCGAGCTGACCTCGGCGCTGGCGAGCCTGGACGACTTCCGGCTGACCGGCCAGGTCAGCGACGACCGGTCGGCGCTGTTCAGCTACTCCGGCCGGGTGCGCGGGGTGCCCATCGACCACGCGATCCACGTGCGGCTGGACGACCAGCCCCGGATCAAGGAGATCGTCGTGTTCATCCGCCCGCTGCCCGCGGCGATCACGTTCATGGGCGCGATCGGCCAGGACCTGGCCCGTGCGCACGGCAAGCCGGGCATGGCGCGGGTCGTGGGGCTGTCCAAGGCGGTGCTGGGCGGGCTGGTCCGGTTCAACGACCGCGTCGTCGTGCCGCTGGTCCTGCGCGGGCTGCGGGCGTTCTGAGCCGATGGGCGACGCGATGCGTGGCGGCGGCCGGGCGGTGGTCCTGGGCGCGAGCATGGGCGGTCTGCTGGCGGCGCGGGTGCTCTCGGAGGTGTTCGACGAGGTCACCGTCGTGGAGCGGGACCCGCTGGACGGCCCGGCCGGGCACCGGCGGGGCGTGCCGCACGGCCGGCACACCCACGCCCTGCTGCCCAGCGGTTCGACGGCGCTGGAGGAGCTGTTCCCCGGCCTGCTGTCCGGGCTCGCCGAGGGCGGCACCAAGGTCATCGAGGACTACACCGAGATGGTCTTCTCCGTGCGGGGCACCCGGTTGCCGCCGGGCTCGGGGTTCGGCCGGCCCCTGTACCTGCCGAGCCGGCCGCACCTGGAGCACCGGGTCCGCGAGCGGGTCCGGGCCCTGCCCAACGTGCGGTTCCTGGACCGGACCGACGCCGCGGGCCTGGTGCTCGACGCGGCCGGCGAGGCGGTGACCGGGGTGCGGGTCGTCCCCGCCGACCCGGGCGGCGCGCACCGGGTGCTGCCCGCCGCCTGCGTGGTGGACGCGATGGGCCGGGCGGCGCGCACCCCGGCGTGGCTGGACGGCCTGGGGTTCCCACGGCCCGCCGAGGAGGTGGTCCCGATCCACCTCGGCTACGCGAGCACCCCGCTGCGGCTGCGCCCCGGCGCGGTGCCGGAGAAGCTGCTCCTGCTCGGCGGCAGCGCCGACCGGCCGACCGGGATGGCGCTGATCGCCTACGAGCACGACACGTGGCTGTTCACCGCCGCCGGGTACCGGCCGCACCTGCCCCCGTCGGACCTGGCCGGGATGCTCCGGTTCGTCGAGGGGTTCGCGCCCCGCCACGTCCTGGACGCCCTGCACGCCGCCGAGCCGCTCGCGCCGCCCGCCACGTTCCGCTACCACGCCAACCGGCGTCGCCGGTACGACCGCCTGCGCCGGTTCCCCCGCGGCCTGCTGGTCTTCGGGGACGCGATGTGCAGCTTCAACCCCATCTACGGACAGGGCATGACCGTGGCCGCGCTCCAGGCGCTGGAACTGCGGGAGTGCCTGCGGGACGGCGCGGACGACCTCGCCCGCCGGTTCTTCCGGGCCGCCGCCAAGCCGATCGACGTGGCCTGGCGGATGGCGGTGGGCGGCGACCTCGCCCTGCCGCAGGTGCAAGGGCCGCGGTCGCTGCCGGTGCGGCTGACCAACGCCTACGTCGACCGGCTGCTCGGCGCCGCCCGGCACGACCGGTCCGTGGCCGACCGGTTCATCCGGGTCAGCGCGTTCCTGGAAAAACCCTCGGCGCTCGTGCGGCCGTGGCTGTTGTGCAAAGCCCTGACCGGAAATCGGCGCGGGTGACCGGTTCCGCTCACGCGCATTCCGGCCGGCCCGGCGAACGACAACGGATTGGAGGAACGAACGGTGAGCGCAATCCAAGCCCGCACCGGTGGCGCGCGGCGATGACGTCGCGCATCGGTGTGATCGGGGCGGGGCCGCGGGGCACGTCGGTGCTGGAGAGGCTCTGCGCGAACGCCCGCGGTCTGGGCCGCGCGGTCGAGGTCCACGTGTTCGACCCCGCCCCGGCCGGGCCGGGCGGGGTGTGGCGGCCACAGCAGTCGCCGCTGTTGCTGATGAACACCGTGGCCTCCCAGGTGGGCCTGTTCACCGACGACAGCGTCCGCTGCGAAGGGCCGCTGGTGCGGGGACCGGGTCTCCACCAGTGGGCGCGCATGGTGTGCGCGGGGCGGGTGCCGGGGCTGCCCGCCCCGGTCCTGGCGGAGGCGTTCGCGCTGGGCCCGGACGACTACCCGACCCGCGCGTTCTACGGGCACTACCTGGAGTGGGCGCTGCGGTGGCTGCTCGCGAACGCCCCGGCCGAGGTGACCGTGCGGCTGCACCGCGCCCAGGTGGTGGCGCTGGACGACGAGGCGGGCGGCACCCAGGTCGTCACGCTGGCCGACGGCACCCGCGTCGGCGGGTTCGACCGCGTGGTCCTCGCCCTCGGGCACGGCCCCGCGGTCGGGTCCGCCGAGGAACGGGCGGACGCGGCGTTCGCCCGCGCCCACGGGCTGCACCACGTCCGGCCGGGCAACCCCGCCGACGTGGACCTCGGCGGCATCCGACCGGGCACGCCGATCCTCCTGCGCGGGCTGGGGTTGTGCTTCTTCGACTACCTCGTCCTGCTCACCGCGGGCCGCGGCGGCCGGTTCGTCGACGGTCCGCGCGGCCTGGTGTACCGGCCGTCCGGCCAGGAACCGGTGCTGTACGCGGGATCGCGGCGCGGCGTCCCGCACCACGCCCGCGGGCGCAACCAGAAGGGCCCGCACACCCGGCACACGGCCAGGTTCCTCACCGAGGCGGTGATCGCGGAGCTGCGCGCCCACGCGGACGCGGGTCGTCCGGTCGGGTTCGCCGACCGGGTCTGGCCGCTGCTGGACCGCGAGGTCCGCACGGTCTACCACGAGACCCTGGTCCGCCGGGCCGCGGGCGTGCGCGCCGCCGCGGAGTTCGCGCGCCTGGCCGCCCGCGCGGAGGAGCCGGAACCGGTGCTGCTCAAGCGGTTCGGCATCGCCCGCGACGCCCGGTGGGACTGGGCGGCGGTCGAACGGCCCCACACCGGGCGCGCGTTCGCCGACGCGGACGACTTCCGGCGGTGGCTGCTGGACCACCTGCGGGCCGACCTCGCCCAGGCCCGGCTGGGCAACGTCGACGGACCGGTCAAGGCGGCGTTGGACGTGCTGCGGGACCTGCGCAACGAGATCCGGCTGGTGGTCGACCACGGCGGCGTCTCCGGCGAGTCCTACCGGGACGAGCTGGAGGGCTGGTACAACCCGCTCAACGCCTTCCTCTCCATCGGCCCGCCCGCCGCGCGGATCGAGGAGATGATCGCGCTCATCGAAGCGGGCGTGCTGCACGTGCTCGGCCCCGGCACCCGGGTCCGGCGGTCCACTGAGGACCGCGCGTTCCTGGCGGACTCGGCGCTCGTGCCGGGACCTCCGGTCGCGGTGCGCGGCCTGATCGAGGCGCGGCTGCCCGAGCCCGACCTCAGGCGCAGCGCCAACCCGCTGCTGCGCCACCTGCGCGCCACCGGCCAGGCCCGCCCCTACCGCATCGGCGGCTACGAGTGCGGCGCGCTCGCCGTGACCGGACGCCCCTTCCACGTGGTCGACGCGCGGGGACGGGCGCACCCGGCCCGGTTCGCGTTCGGCGTGCCGACCGAGGGCGTGCACTGGGTGACCGCCGCCGGCATCCGACCCGGCGTCGGGTCGGTGACCCTGGAGGACGCGGACGCGATCGCCCGCGCCCTGCTCGGCGGCACCGCCGCCGCACCGCTGTCCGCCCCGGGCGGGCCGGCGCCGAAGGCCGCGCCCGAGCCCGCCCGCGCGAGGCCCGCACCCGAGGAGCAGATCGCATGACTTCCCCCGCAGGAACCGATTCCGGCTTGCTGGCGCCGACGTGGGCCGGGAGCCGGGCGCAGGCGGAGACCACCGACGAGGCGTTCCTCCGGGCCATGCTGGACGTGGAGGCCGCGCTGGCCCACGCGCAGGCGGAGCTGGGCGTGGTGCCCGCCGCCGCCGCGGCCACCGTCCGGGACGCCTGCCGCGCCGGGCGGGTGGACCTCGGGCAGGTCGCCGTGGCGGCGCGGCGCACCGGCAACCCGGTGCCCGGCCTGGTCACCGCGCTCACGGCCGTGGTCGCCGCCCGGGACCCCGAGGCCGCCGAGCACGTCCACCGCGGCGCGACCAGCCAGGACGTCCTGGACACGGCGTGCATGGTGGTCGCTCGGCGCACGCTCGACCTGATCGCCGCCGACCTGGAGCGGACCGCGGTCGCCCTCGTCGGGCTGGTCGGGGCGCACCGCGACACCGTGCAGGCCGGCCGCACGCTCACCCAGCACGCGCTGCCGATCACGTTCGGGCTCAAGGCGGCCTGCTGGTTGCAGGGCGTGCTCGACGCCCTCGCGCGGGTGCGGGCCACCGCCGCCGCCCTGCCCGCGCAACTGGGCGGCGCGGCCGGGACCCTGGCCGCCTACCAGGAGTACGCGCTGCTCGCCGACGCGTCCCGGCCCGCGCCCGCCGTCGAGCTCGCCGCGCTGTTCGCCGCCGGGGTCGGGTTGGCCGAGCCGCTCGTGCCGTGGCACGCGGTGCGCACCCCGATCGCCGACCTCGGCGCGGTGCTCGGCCTGGTCACCGGCGCGCTGGGCAAGCTCGCGGTGGACGTGCTCACGCTGTCCCGCACCGAGATCGGCGAGGTGGGCGAACCGGCGGCGCCGGGCCGCGGCGCGTCGTCGGCGATGCCCCAGAAGCGCAACCCCGTCCTGGCCACGCTGGTCGTCTCGGCCGCCCGCCAGGTCCCCGCCCTCGCCCTGGTGCTGGCGCAGGCGATGCTCGCCGAGGACGAGCGCCCGGCGGGCGCCTGGCACGCCGAGTGGCAGCCGCTGCGGGAGGCGTTGCGCCTGGCGGGCGGCGCGGCCGAGGCCGCCGCGGAACTCGCCGAGGGGTTGCGCGTGCACCCCGGGCGGATGGCGGAGAACCTCCGGCTCACCGGCGGCGCCATCCTCACCGAGCGGCTCAACGCCCGACTCGCCCCCGTGCTGGGCAAGGCCGCCGCCAAGGGGGTGCTCGCCGAAGCGGTGGCCGAGGCCGACGCGACGGGGACCACGGTGGCCGACCGCCTCGCCGGCCTGGTGCCGCCCGACGTCCTCACCACCCTGCTCGACCCCGCCGGGTACCTGGGCGCGGCGGGCACGCTCGTCGAGCGGGTGCTGCGGCGGGCCGGCGCCCTGGTGCCCGGGGCGGCGCGATGACCGGCGACCGCTTCCGGCCGCACCACCCGCGATCGGCGCCGGGGTCGCGGATCGTCGGGCTGGGCCACTACCTCCCGGCGGCGGTGGTGGACAACGACCGGCTCAGCGCCCGGCTGGGCGTGGACCCGGACTGGATCCTGCGCCGCACCGGCATCCGCGAGCGCCGGGTGTGCGCCGACGACGAGACGGTGGTCGACATGGCGGTGCGGGCGGCCGGGGACGCCCTGCGGCACGCGGGTGTGCCACCGCACGACGTGGACGCCGTGGTGGTCGCGACGTCCACCCCGCCGTCCCCGATGCCCAACTGCGCCGCCCGGGTGGCCGCCCGGCTGGGGCTGGACCGGCCGGCGGCGTTCGACGTCAACGCCGCGTGCGCCGGGTTCTGCTACGCCCTGGCCTGCGCGGACGCGATGGTCCGCGGCGGCCAGGCGCGCACCGTCGTGGTCGTCGGGGCGGACCGCTCGTCGAGCTGGCTGGACCCGGGCGACCGCGACACCGCCGTCCTGTTCGGCGACGGCGCGGGCGCGGTGGTGCTCACGGCCGCGGCCGAACCGGCGGTCGGGCCGGTGGTGTGGGGCAGCGTGGGCGAGCTGTCGGACAAGGTCGTCATCGACGAGCGGGACCGGGTGCTGCGCCAGGACGGCCGCGCGGTCTTCCGCTGGGCCACCGGACTGGCCCCGGTCGTCCGGGACCTGTGCGACCGCAGCGGCCTGCGCCCGTCGGAGCTGGCGGCGTTCGTGCCCCACCAGGCGAACCTGCGCATCATCACCGCGTTGGCCGCCGAGCTGGAGCTGGGGGACGCCGTCGTCGCGACGGACGTCGCGGACTTCGGCAACACCATCGCCGCGACCGTGCCGGTGGCCCTGTCGAGGCTCGCGCACGGCGCTCGGCCGCCCGTCGGCCCGGTCCTGCTGTTCGGCTTCGGCGCGGGCCTGACCTACGCCGGGCAGGTGGTCGTCCTGTGATGCTCCCCGTGGTGTCCCGCTCCCGCCACCGTTGCCCGATCAGGTGAAACCCGCCGGGAAGCGGGTGAATGACGGGAACCGGGGTCCGCGCCTGGCCTACGGTCGGCCGTGGTGGTCGGTGCGCGACCCGCGGTGGAGCGGACGGTGGTGGAGTTCCGGGTCCTCGGGACCTTCGAAGTGGCGGTCGACGGGCGGGTGGTGCCGCTGGGCACCCCACGAGCCCGGGCCGTGCTGGCGCTGTTGGTGGTGCACGCCGACACGGTGGTGGGGATCGACCGCCTCGTCGACGAGTTGTGGGCCGACCGCGCCCCGGGCAACGCGCGTGCCGAGGTGCACTCGTACGTGTCCCGCCTGCGCCGGGCGCTCGGGGCGGCGGGGACCGGCCGGATCGTGACCCGGTCGCCGGGCTACCTGCTGCGCCCCGGGGCGGGCGAGGTGGACCTGCGCCGCTTCGACGAGCTGGTGGCCGCCGCGCGGTCGGCTCGGCGCTCCGGTGCCGGGCCCGAGTGCCTGGCCCGGTTCCGGGAGGCGCTGCGCCTGTGGCGCGGACCCGCGTTGGGCGGTGTGCCGCCGACGCCCGCGCTGGAGGCGGAGGCCGCGCGGTTGGCGGAGTGCCGGCTGGAGGTGTCGGAGGAGTCGTTCGACGCCGCGCTGGCGGCCGGGGAGTCCGGCGAACTGGTCGCGGAGCTGTCCGCGCTGGTGGCCGGGCACCCGTACCGGGAGCGGTCGCGCGCGTTGCTGATGACCGCGTTGCACCGGTCGGGGCGGCAGGCCGAGGCGCTGCGCGTGTTCCGCGAGGGGCGCGACCTGCTGGTCGCGGAGTTGGGGGTCGAGCCCGGCGCGGCCCTGGTCGAGCTGCACGAGCGGATCCTGCGGGGCGACCCGGGGCCCCGGCCGCCCGTGACGCGGCCGCCCGCGGTCGGGACGCGCCGCGTGCCCGCGCCGCCCAACACGCTGCCGGGTGACATCGCGGACTTCACCGGGCGCGAGGACGAGATCACCCGCCTGACGGCCACCGTGGAGCGGGGCAACGCCGCGCGGACCGTGGTGATCGGGGCGCTGGGCGGGATGGCCGGCATCGGCAAGACCGTGACCGCGGTGCACCTGGCCCACCGGCTGGCCGACCGCTACCCCGGTGGCCAGCTGTTCGTCGACCTGCACGCCCACACCACCGCCGCGCAGCAGCCGATGCGGCCCGCGCAGGCCTTGGACGTGCTGTTGCGGGCGTTGGGGGTGCCGGGGCGGCGCATCCCGGACGACACCGAGGCGAGGTCGGCGTTGTGGCGGGCCGAGGCCGGTCGGCGCAAGCTGCTCGTGGTGCTGGACAACGCGGTCGACGCCGCCCAGGTCCGGCCGTTGCTGCCCGGCGCGCCCGGCTGCCTGGCCCTGGTGACCAGTCGGCGTCACCTGGCGGACCTCGACGGTGCGGACACGTTGTCGCTGGACTCCCTGCGGCCCTGTGACGCGACGGAGTTGTTCGCCCGGGTGGTCGGCGACGACCGCCCGGAGCGCGACCCGGCGGCCACGCGGGCGGTGCTGGCCATGTGCGGGCACCTGCCGCTGGCGGTGCGGATCGCCGGCGCGCGGTTGCGGGCGCGCCCTTCGTGGAGCGTGGCGCACCTCGCCGAGCGGTTGCGCGACCAGGACCGGTTGCTGAGCGAGCTGTGCGTGGGCGACCGCAGCGTCGCCACCGCGTTCGCGCTGTCCTACCAGCAGCTCGACGCCGCCCACCGGCACCTGTTCCGGCTGCTCGGCCTGGTGCCCGGGGCCTCGTTCGACGCGCGGGTCGCCGCGGTGCTGGCCGAGGTCGGCCCCGCCGAGGCCGAGGCGCTGCTGGAGGACCTGGTGGACGTCCACCTGCTCCAGGAACCGGTGCCCGGCCGCTACCGGTTCCACGACCTGATCGGTCTGCACGCCGCCGCGACGGCCGAGCGCGACGAGCCCGCCGCGTCCCGCGACGCGGCGGTGGACCGGGTGCTCGACCACTACCGCCGCGCGGCCGAACAGGCCGACCAGGCGCTCGACGGCGGCTACCGCGCCGAGGGCGCGACCGACCACGACCCGGTGTCGGCGATGGACTGGTTCGACCGCGAGTACCCCAACCTGGTCGCCGCCGCCGAGCGGGCCGCCCGTCGCGGCCGGCACACGCACGCGTGGCGCATCCGGTGGGCGATGGGCAACTACCTGTTCAGCCGCGCCAAGGCCGCGGAGTGGGTCGCGGGCCACCGGCAGGCGCTCGTCTCGGCCCGCCACGTCGGCGACCGGTGGGCGGAGGCCGCGGTGCTGGCCGGCCTCGCGTCGGCGTGCAGCAACACCGGCGACAACGAGGAGGCGCTGGAGCACGCCGAACGGGCGGTCGAGCTGTTCCACGCGCTGGGTGACCGGACGTGGGAGACCAGGGCACGGGTCACGCTGAACCTGGTGCACGTGCGGCGCGGCCGGGCGCGCGAGGCGCTGCGGGTGTTGCCCCGGCCGGAAGACCTCGGCGAAGTGGACCGGGTGGCGCGCCTGAAGGTCTACAACAACCTCGGCTACACCTACTACCGGCTCGGCCGGTACGACGAGGCGCTGCCCGTGCTGGAGGAGGCGCGCCGGCTCTGCCACGCCGCGGGACTCCCGCACAAGGAGCCGATGGCGATGGCGAGCATGGGCGTGGTGCTCTCGCGGTTGGGCCGCCACCGCGAGGCGGCCGAGTGCCTGCGGGACGCCCACCTCGGGTTCGAGCGGTCGGGCGACCGGGCGCGGGCCGCCTACGTGCTGGGCAAGCTCGGTGTGGTGGCCTGCGCGGAGGGCTCGGTCACCGCCGCGGTGGACCGGCAGGACCGGGCGCTGGCGCTGCTGCGCGAGGCCGACCTGCCCGACGTCGAGTGCGAGGCGTTGAACGACCTCGCCGACACGCTGTGGGCGCACGGCACGCCGGACCGGGCGCGCGGGTGCCACGTCCAGGCGTCGGACGTGGCGCGCCGCAGCGGCAACCTGGCGGAGGAGGCGCGTGCCCGGGTGGGGCTCGCCCGCGCCGACCGGGACACCGATCCGGCGGCGGCACGGCGGCACCTGCTCGCCGCCCTGGAGATCTACGACCGGATCGAGGCGCCCGAGGCCCGGCAGGTGCGGGAGTCGCTGCGCGCCCAGGGCGTGGTGGTCGAACCGGAGCCCAGCGCGGCCGGCGTCGTCGCCGCGACCTGACCCGCGCGGCCGGCGTCGTCGCCGCGTATCCGATCCCGCTAGCCGCGTTTCTGTAGTCGGTGTGCGCGCAAAGGGCGCCGACCATCGCGGTGACGACGGGGGGATCCAGTGACGTTGTACGTCGGCGAAGCGACCGCGGTGGCCTCGGCGCCACCGGTGTTCCCGCCCTTCGGGACACCGTTCCGGGAGCCGAGCGGCGTGCCCGACCCGGACGGGGAGTACGTCGCGTTCCGGGCGCGGACGTCCGCGGGTCTCGGGCGCGAGGAGCTGGCCGCCGCGTTGGCCGGGCCGGGGACCTGGGTGTACGACACTTCTCCGGCCGAGTTCGACGGCGACCTCGTCGGGTTCGCCGCCACGGCGTTGACCGGCCTGCCGGACGCGGTCGTGGGCGTCGGACCGCCGCGGCGGTGGGGCCGGGTCGGGGAGTCGTTCCGGTCGGCCTGCCGCGCGGTCGAGTCGGCGTGCGCGTTGGGCCTGCGCGGCGTGCACAGCGTCGCGTCGCTGGGGTTGTCGTCGGTGGTGGTGGCGGACCGCGACGTCGGCGAGGCGCTGTGCCACCGCTACCTCGACCCGCTGCCCGCCGGCGAGGCGGTGGTCGACACGGTGCGGGCCTACTTCGCGTCCGGGATGCGGGTGAGCCGGGCCGCCCGGCGGCTCTTCCTGCACCCCAACACGGTGCGCTACCGGCTGTCCTGCTTCGAGCGGCTGACCGGGGCGAGGCTGGGGGACGTGGGCGACGCCATGGAGGTGTGGTGGGCGCTGCGGTACGCGGAGGCCGTCGGGACGGGGAGCCGGCCGCCGGTCGCCCGTGACGCCGAGGTCCTGCGCCGGCGGGTCGAGGACGAGGTCCGGGCCCGCGGGCCCGAGGCGGCCCTGCTCACCGACCCGCGTTGTGCCGGTGGGCTGGCGACGCTGGTGTCGGCGTTGGCGCGCGCCGCTTCGGGCGCCCACGAGCTCGGCGCGGACGAGGTCCGGCTGGCCGCGGTCGGGGTGGCCTGGGCGCGGCGCGGTCACCCGGTCGCCGAGCTGGCCGCGGTCTGCCGGTCCGTCGTGCGCGGTGTGGTGCGGATCCGCCTGGAACCGGTGGCCGACCGGCGGTCGGAAGCGGTGCAGCGGGACGTGGAAGCCGCGGTGCGCCGGTGCAACGCGCTCGTGGCGGTGCTGCTCGGCGCCCACGGCGGCGCCGACCGCGTGCCGGCGCCGGAGCAGTTCCTGCGGGCGCTGCTGCTGGGGCCGCGCGACGACACCCTGCCGCGCGACGCCGTCCACTTCGGACTGGACCCGGACGCCGCCTACCGCGCCGTGCACGGACGCCCGGAGCCCGGCGGCGATCCGCGGCTGCTGGCCCGCGCCCACGGGCTGCGGGTGGACGGCGGGTCGGCCGACGGGATGGCCGCGGTGGTCGGCTCCGAGGTGATCGGGTTCGTGCCCGCGGGGGTCGAGCCGGCGGCCGGCGCGGGGACGGGGGTGCTCGGTCTCGGGCCCGCTCGGCCGATCCACCGCGTCGCCGAGTCCTTCCGGATGGCGACCCGCGCCCTGGACACGGCGGTCCGCCTCGGCCGCACCGGCGTCCAGGACTTCACCGGGCTGGGCAGCCTGCCCGCGCTGTGGGCGGCCGACCACGCCGTGCACACCGCCCTGACCGGGAAGTACCTCGCGCCGCTGGGGCAGGGCGAGCAGGCGGCGCGGATCGCCGACACCGTGTACGCCTACCTGCTGGCCGGGCGCAACGTCCAGCGCGCGGCCCGGCGGCTGGTCGTCCACCCGAACACGGTGCACCACCGCGTGGGCCGGTTCGAGCGGCTGGTGGGGGTGGACCTGCGCGCGGCCACGCCCGAGGTGTTCGAGGTGCTGTGGACGCTGCGCCGCCGCCGCGCGGACTGGGCGGACATCCCCGGGTGACGCCCGGTCCCCGGAACCTGAACCTGCGGAACCCTGACCTGCGGTTTTGGCGCGCCTTGGCGATACCTTGACGACGTCCTCGTGGTTGCGCCGAGGATTCGTCAACCCGCTTCGGCGACCTTTCCGGCGACTTGTTCGCGAGGGATTGGTCAGGAGTGGTTCACGATGACCGACGCAACGCCGGCGGGACGCGGACAGCGGCGCGACGACGCCTGGATGGTCGACGTGGTGCGCCGTTGCCAGCGCGGGGAGCCGGGTTCCTGGGCGGACGCCATCCGCCTGTTCCGCCCGGTCGTCGTGCGGGTGGCCCGGTCGTTCGGCCTGTCGTTCAGCCACGTGGAGGACGTCTGCCAGAACACGTGGATCCGGATGGTGAAGGGGATCGCCGGGGTGCGGGAGCCGCGGAAGGCGCGGAGCTGGTTGATCACCATCGCCCGGCGGGAGGCGCTGCGGTACGTGCGCGACGCCGAGCGGCACGTCCCGGTCGACGCCGGGGAGGAGTTCGCCCGGCAGGTGTGCGCCGACCCGTCGCCGGAGGACCACGCGGTGACGCGCGGCGAACGCGACGAGGTCCGCGCGGCGGTGCGCGCGCTGTCCCCGGAGCACCGCGCGCTGGTCGGCCGGCTGTTCGGCGACGAGGAGCTGAGCTACGCGGAGATCTGCGCGGAGTTGGGCATGGCGCGCGGGTCGATCGGGCCGACCCGGGCGCGGATCATCGGGAAGGTGCGCCGGATCCTGGTGGACGGCGAGGTGCCCGAGCCGCGGGACGCCGACCCCGGTGGCGCGCTGGCCATGCGGGCGGGGTTGGCGGTCGAGGTGCGCACCCGGTTGGCGCTGCTCGGGCTGTCGGCGCCGGCGGTGGTGCTCGCGGAGCACCACCCGCAGTGGGCCTTCATCGTCACGTCCGTGCCGGTCACCCGGCCCGCGCTGCCGTTCGGCGTGCGGCTGGTCAGCCCCGCCGGGCACCTGCACGGGCGCTGGGTGCAGCGCCCGGACGCCGCGGTCACCCCGCCCACCTGCGCCCAGGTCCTGGCCGTGGTCCGGGCCGTGCTGTGCGGCACCCGCTGGTGAGCCGGGGGGGGGGGGGCGGCGCGGCGGAGGGGCGCCCCCCCCCGGGGGATGGACGGGCGGCCCCAGGCCCTGCTGAGCCAGGGGGGGGGGGCGGGGCGGGGCGGGCCCCCCCCGGGGGGCGGGGGGGGCCCCCCCCCCCGGCCGCGGGGCGCCCCCCCCGCGGGCTCACCGGACGGGCACGCCCGCGTCCAGGTCGGTCAGGTGGTGGCCGAGCGCGTCGCCGCGCAGATCGGACGTGCCGGACGTGCGCCCGACCGCGTCGGGGTCCAGCGCCAGCACCAGGTTCGCCGTCGCGTAGTGGGGGATGTGCTTGGCGTCGGTCAGCCGCTCGTGCGGGATGCCCAGGACGCGGCAGTGCCGCGCGAGCCATTCCTCGACCAGGGCGTAGGCGCGCCGGTAGTGGTGGCGGCGGGCCCACGCGGCGGCCGTGCGCATCAGCCACCCGAACGCCGCGCCTTGGACGCGCTTGTCCTCGTGGCGGGAGATCAAGCGGGACACCTCGCAACTGCGCGTGGCGGCCGGGGCGCCGGTGAACGCCTCGGGGAAGTGGTGCTCGACCGGCAGGGTGTCGCCGGGCCGTTCCCGCAGGATCAGCCGCACGACCGCGATCAGGCGCGCGAGGCCCGGACCGGCCCGTTCCACCACGCCGAAGTGCACCGACCGCGCGTCGTCGGCGTCGTGCTCCCCACCGGCCCCGTCCCGCGCGTCGGAGGGGAGGAAGCCCTGTTCGTCGATGTAGACGTTGGCCCGCAACCGGGTGGCGGCGGCGTACTCGGGCACCAGGACCCGCCAGCCGGGCAGGGCCAGGACACCGACGTAGAAGCGGGCGTCGGGGTGGTGGTCGAACAGGCCGGTCTCGAACTCGGGGACCACCTCGGTGGCGGGTTTCGTCATCGGTCGCGACCCTTCATCAGCAGGCTGGGCAGGAGACCGGCCGCGACGACCGCGGCGGCGGTGAGCAGCGCCCGGCGACCGCCGTCGCCGCCACCGGCCAGGGCGGCGCCGAGCACCGCGGTGCCCAGCGCGCCGCCCAGTTGCAGCGCCGACTGGCGCAGGCCGCTCGCCACGCCGACGAGGGCCGGTGGGACCTCGGTGATCGCGGTGGTCGTGGTGGCGACGAGGAGGCCGCCCAACCCGCCGCCGAGCACCGCGAGCCACGCCGGGCTCGGGGCCGGGTCGCCGGCCAGCGCCACCAACGCCGCCGCGGACGCCGCCGCGCTCAGCAGGCAGGCGGCCCGGGGCCCGACCCGCGTGACGACGGGTCCGCAGAGCACGGCGCCGAGGACCATGCCGGCGGTGAGCGGGAAGACCCGCACGCCGGTCGCCGCGGGCCCCAGCCAGTCCAGGACCACCGCCAGCACGAACGCGGTGCCGATCAGGACGAACCCGGCCACGCCGGTCAGCAGCGCGCCCGCCGCGACCCGCGACGACCGCAGCACCGCGCGGGGCACGAGCGGAGCGCCCGTCCCGCGCTGGTGCACGACGAACCCCGCGAACGCCGCGACCGCGAGCAGGGCGGCGGGCGCCACCCCGCCCCAGCCCCGCCGCGGCCACTCCACGAC
>NZ_JBEZBW010000089.1:0-35695 GCF_040647305.1 Saccharothrix sp. NPDC042600
CCCCTACGCCTCCGGCAAAAAAATCCCTATTGTCTCTGTTCGGTCGGCCCCGGATCACTCGCCCGAGTGATCCGGACCGCACCGGCTCGCCCTATCCGGTGTGAAGTGAATGCATCAAGGGCGACCCATTTGTTCTGTCAGTCACAGACGGCGGCGGCCATTGGGTAGCCGGAACCGGGCGGGACTAGCATCCGGGGGTCAAGGTCCCTCCCAGTGCGGGGAGACCAGTCCACCACTGACGCTGGAGGCCGTTGCGCATGGCCGGCACCACCGCAACCGAGCGGTCGGGCACCTCCAAGGGAGGCGGCACGCTCTACCGTGGCGATCTGGGCATGTGGTCCTGGGTCGCCCACCGCATCACCGGTGTGTTGACGTTCTTCTTCCTGTTCGCGCACGTCCTGGACACCGCGCTGGTGCGCGTGTCGCCGGACGCGTACGACAAGGTCATCGAGACCTACAAGAACCCGATCGTCAACCTGTTCGAGGTCGGCCTCGTCGGGGCGGTGCTCTACCACGCGCTCAACGGCATCCGCGTGATGCTCGTCGACTTCTGGGAGAAGGGTCCCCGCTACCAGCGCCAGATGCTGTGGGCGATCCTCGGCCTCTGGGTGCTCGTGATGATCCCGGGCACCTACTTCATGCTGGTCCGCACGGTGTCCGAGATGTTCGGGGGTCACTGACATGAGCGAGCTGACCCTGGACAAGCCGCGCTCCCCGCGCCGCCCCGCGGCCCGCCGCAGCAACGGCGAGCTCTACAGCTGGCTGTTCATGCGCATCTCGGGCGTGGCGCTCGTGGTGCTGGTGCTCGGCCACCTGTTCATCATGAACGTCCTCGACGGCGGTGTGCACCGCATCAACTTCGGCTTCGTCGCCGGCCGCTGGGCCTCGCCGTTCTGGCAGTTCTGGGACCTGGCGATGCTGTGGCTGGCGCAGATCCACGGCGGCAACGGGCTGCGCACGGTCATCAACGACTACGCCCGCAAGGACGCGACCCGGTTCTGGCTCAAGGTGCTGCTCTACGTCTCGATGGTGCTGATCATCAGCCTCGGCACGTACGTGATCTTCACCTTCGACCCGAACATCACCGACTGACCCGCCGCGGGGAGTACCACGACATGCAGTTCCACAAGTACGACGTCGTGATCATCGGCGCCGGCGGCGCCGGGATGCGCGCCGCGATCGAGTCCGGTCAGCGCGCCCGCACGGCGGTGCTCACCAAGCTCTACCCCACCCGCTCCCACACGGGCGCCGCGCAGGGCGGCATGTGCGCCGCGCTGGCGAACGTGGAGGAGGACAACTGGGAGTGGCACACCTTCGACACGATCAAGGGCGGCGACTACCTGGTCGACCAGGACGCCGCCGAGATCATGGCGAAGGAGGCCATCGACGCGGTCCTCGACCTGGAGAAGATGGGCCTGCCGTTCAACCGGACGCCCGAGGGCAAGATCGACCAGCGGCGGTTCGGCGGCCACACCCGCAACCACGGCGAGGCGGCCGTGCGCCGGGCCTGCTACGCGGCCGACCGCACCGGCCACATGATCCTCCAGACGCTGTACCAGAACTGCGTCAAGCACGGCATCGAGTTCTTCAACGAGTTCTACGTGCTCGACATCTGCCTGACCGAGACCGAGGACGGCCCGGTCTGCACCGGCGCGGTGGCCTACGAGCTCGCGACCGGCGAGATCCACGTCTTCCACGCCAAGTCGGTCGTGTTCGCCACGGGCGGTTTCGGCAAG
The DNA here is from genome assembly GCF_040647305.1 of Saccharothrix sp. NPDC042600. NCBI lineage: Bacteria > Bacillati > Actinomycetota > Actinomycetes > Pseudonocardiales > Pseudonocardiaceae > Saccharothrix > Saccharothrix sp. NPDC042600. Next base: position 1,737 of record NZ_JBEZBW010000089.1, read on the forward strand.
GTCTTCAAGACGACTTCCAACGCCCACACGCTGACCGGCGACGGCATGGGCATCGTCTTCCGCAAGGGCCTGCCCCTGGAGGACATGGAGTTCTACCAGTTCCACCCGACCGGTCTCGCGGGCCTGGGCATCCTGCTCACCGAGGGCGCCCGCGGCGAGGGCGCGATCCTGCGCAACGCGTCCGGCGAGCGGTTCATGGAGCGCTACGCCCCGACCATCAAGGACCTCGCGCCGCGCGACATCGTCGCCCGGTCGATGGCCCTGGAGGTCATCGAGGGTCGCGGCGCCGGCCCGAACAAGGACTACGTGCTGCTGGACTGCACGCACCTGGGCGCGGAGGTCCTGGAGACCAAGCTGCCCGACATCACCGAGTTCGCCCGCACCTACCTCGCGGTCGACCCGGTGAAGGAGCCGGTGCCGGTGTACCCGACCGCGCACTACGCGATGGGCGGCATCCCGACCAACGTCCACGGCGAGGTGCTGCGGGACAACGACCACATCGTCCCCGGCCTGTACGCGGCGGGCGAGTGCGCGTGCGTCTCGGTGCACGGCGCGAACCGCCTGGGCACCAACTCCCTGCTGGACATCAACGTGTTCGGCCGGCGCGCGGGCATCGCCGCCGCCGAGTACGCCAACAGCCACGAGCACGTGGACCTGCCGGAGAACCCCGCCAAGGTGGTCGAGGAGCAGGTCGCGCTGGTGCTGTCCGAGCACGGCCACGAGCGGGTCGCGGACATCCGCACCGAGCTCCAGGCCACGATGGACAAGAACGCCTCGGTGTACCGCACCGAGGACACGCTCAAGCAGGCGCTGCACGACGTGCAGGCGCTCAAGGAGCGGTACCAGCGGATCACGGTGCAGGACAAGGGCAAGCGGTTCAACACCGACCTGCTGGAGGCCGTCGAGCTGGGCTTCCTGCTGGAGCTGGCCGAGGTCCTGGTGGTCGGCGCGCTGGCGCGCAAGGAGTCCCGCGGCGGCCACGCCCGCGAGGACTACCCGAACCGCGACGACACGAACTTCATGCGCCACAGCATGTACTACAAGCAGGGTGAGGGCCTGACGGCGGACATCCGCCTGGACTACAAGCCCGTGACGTTCACCCGGTACCAGCCGATGGAGCGCAAGTACTGATGACCGCTACCGCTGAAGTGTCCACCGGCTCGCGCGGCTCCCAGCCCCCGGTGCCGGACGGCGCCATCACCGTCACCCTGAAGGTCCGCCGGTTCAACCCGGAGGTGGACGACGAGCCGCGCTGGGACTCCTTCGAGATCCCGGCCCTCCCGTCCGACCGCGTGCTGAACCTGCTGCACTACGTCAAGTGGTACCTGGACGGCACGCTGACGTTCCGCCGCTCCTGCGCCCACGGCATCTGCGGTTCGGACGCCATGCGCATCAACGGCGTGAACCGGCTGGCCTGCAAGGTGCTGCTGAAGGACCTCCTGGCCCCGAAGGGCAAGCAGACCACGATCACCATCGAGCCCATCAAGGGCCTGCCGGTGAACAAGGACCTGCTGGTCGACATGGAGCCGTTCTTCGAGGCGTTCAAGGCGGTCAAGCCGTACCTGATCACCTACGGCAACGAGCCGACCCGTGAGCGCATCCAGTCGGTGGCCGACCGCGAGCGCTTCGACGACACGACCAAGTGCATCCTGTGCGCCTGCTGCACCACGTCGTGTCCGGTCTACTGGACCGAGGGCTCGTACTTCGGCCCGGCCGCGATCGTCAACGCGCACCGGTTCATCTTCGACTCGCGTGACGAAGGCGCCGAGGAGCGCTTGGACATCCTGAACGACATCGACGGCGTGTGGCGCTGCCGGACGACGTTCAACTGCACCGACGCCTGCCCGCGTGGCATCCAGGTCACCAAGGCGATCCAGGAAGTCAAGCGCGCGCTGCTCTTCAAGCGCGTCTGAGACGGACAAGCGCGAAAGGGGCCGGACGCTTCCCGCGTCCGGCCCCTTTCGCGTCCTCCCCGGGTCAGCCCGAGGTCTGCGAGGCCTGCGCCGCCGCACGGGCGGCACGGGCCGCCTTCGCCCGGCGGTTGCGCAGGTAGAGCAGGAAGGCGAGCACCAGGCCCAGGCCCGCCACGGCCGTGATGGGCAGGCCGACGGTCCCGAAGGCCTTGTCCATCGCCGCGTCCTGCGTCTCCCGGGTCTCGGCGACCTGCCCCACCGCCGCGCTGGTCGGCGTCGGCTTGGGCTCGGTGGTCTTCTTCCTGGCCTGCGGCGCGCCGTCCACCAGGCGGCCCACCGAGGCGTCCTTGGGCAGCTCGAAGCCCCAGTCGAGCAGGCGCGCGGCCTGGTCGGTCATGCGCACGGGCGATTGCTGCCCGCGCAGCAGCACGACCACCAGCCGCCGACCGTCGCGCTCGGCCGCGCCGACGTAGGTGTGCTGGGCGTCGTCGGTGAACCCGGACTTCCCGCCCAGAGCGCCCTCGTACGAGGTGAGCAGCTTGTTGTCGTTGTAGACCGGCACGGTGCCGGCGCCGGTCCTGGCCGGGAAGTCGATCTTCTGCAGGACGACGGCCTTGGCGAAGTCCGGGTACTTCATGGCCGCGCGGAAGATCAGGGCGACGTCGTAGGCCGACGTGCTGGTGCCCGGCGCGTCCAGGCCCGACGGCGTGACCGCGCGGGTGTCCAGGGCCCCCAGCTCGGCCGCCAGCGCGTTCATCTTGCGGATGGCGCTGGGCAGGCCGCCCAGCCGCCTGGCCAGCGCGTGGGCGACGTCGTTGCCCGACGCCATGACCAGCGACTGCAGGAGCTGCTCGACGGTGTACTCGGCGCCGACCCGCAGGCCGACGCACGTGCACTCCTGGTCGACGTCCTCCTGGGTCGCGGCGACCGTGGCGTCCGGGGACAGCTCCTTGGCCACCACCATCGCCAGCAGCACCTTGATGACCGACGCGGGCCGTTGGCGGCCGTGCGGGTCGTAGGCGGCCAGGACGGCGCCGGAGTCCATGTCGGCCACCAGCCACGTCCTGGCGCTGATGTCGTCCGGGAGCTTCTGGGCGTTGGCGGGCAGCACCAGGCCGCACTCGCCCAACCGCTCGCCGCCCACCGGGTTCTCCGGCACCTCCAGCGGGCGTGGCGGTTGGGTGCCCGGGGGCACCTGTTCGGACGTGTCCACCGCAGGCGGCGGTGACACCCGGTTGTCGCACGGGGCCGGCTGGGCCTGCGCCGGGGACGCACCGAACACTGCGGTGGCCAACAGCGTGCAGGCAGCCAGGGCCGTGGCTACAGGCCGTCGTGTCGCGGGGGAACGCACCCGCTCAGGCTATCCACCCCGGTTGAGTGACGTGCACCCGCCACGTCCGATACTGCATCCGTGAAGCTCTCCCGCGGCATGTCGCTGTTCCTGGTGGCCTTCGGGGTGTGGTCCTGGGTGATCTGGCCGACCTTCCTGCGCAACATCTGGAAGGACCCCCGTTCGTGGGACGCCGGCCCGACCGCGTTCTTCACCGTGCACCTGGTGCTCGTCGTCGCGTCGCTCACGTTCGGCACGATCATCGGGGTGCTGGGCGTGCGCGGCCTGCGGGCCGCTCGCGCGCCCCGCAAGTAACCCACCACACACCCCTGGAGGCTCCGCCGTGGAGTTCGTGCGCCTGTTGCTGGTGTTCCTGCACCTGCTCGGCATGGCAATGCTCGTCGCGATGTTCTTCGTCCAGAACCGGGCGGGCGGGGACGCGCCGCTGAACAAGGGCTGGCTGCACGGTGTCGGTCTCCAGTTGGTCACCGGCGTGGCGCTGTACGCGCTCGCCCCGCTGACCGACGCGGACTACAACCACATGAAGCTGGGCATCAAGCTGGTGGTCCTGGTCGTGATCGGCGGCCTGGCCGCGGCGAACCTGAACAAGCCGAAGGCGCCGTCGTGGCTGCCGCGGACCCTGGTCGGCCTGGTCGTGGTGAACGTCGCGCTCGCGGTCTTCTGGACCTGATCAGCGCCTGCGGAACAGCAGCCCGGCCACCAGCCCCGCGCCGACCAGTCCGGCGGCGGCGCGGGCGCTGGGGGTCTTCGCGACCTCCACCACGGGCCGGATGACCGCGGGCGGCGGCGGCTGGGGCGGGTCCTTGAGCAGGTTCTCCCGGGCGGTCGCCGTCCAGGCCGTGATGAACAGCAGGAACTGGGCCACCAGGTTCGCGAACACCAGCACACCGATGATCGGGCCGAACGCGACGCCGGCGGGCGAGGACGTGACGGTGGTCAGGTAGATCGTCCCGACCTGCTTGAGCACCTCGAACCCGATGGCCGCGGCGGCGGCGCCCTTGAGCGCGCTGCGCCAGCCGACCGGCTTGCGCGGCAGCTTGGCCAGCACCCACAGGAAGACCAGCCAGTTCGCGGCCAGCGCGAGCACGATCGTGCCGACCTTGAGCAGCGCCTCGGCCCACCACACGCCGTCCAGGCCGACGAACTCCAGCACCAGCTCGGCGAACCCGCTGCCGGCCGCCGTGAGGCCGAACGACACGACGAGCGCGACGCCGAGGCTGAGCAGGGCGAGCAGGTCCATCAGGGCGGTCTTGAGGAACGGGAGGTCTTCCTTGGCGTGGCCCCACTGGGCGGTGAGGGCGTCGCGCAGGTTGCTCATCCAGCCGAGGCCGGAGTAGGCGGCGCCGAGCAGGCCGAACACGCCGACCGTGCCCTTGGACTCGACGGCCTGCTTGACCACGTCGTTGATGGTGTCGCCCAGCGCGCCGGGGACGTTCTCGGCGATGCTCCGCTTCAGCTCGTCCAGCAGCTCCGGCTGCGAGGACAGCACGAAACCGGCGATCGCGAAGCCGATCATGAGCATCGGCACCAGCGACAGCACGCTGAAGTACGTCACCGCGGCGGCGTAGTGCGCGCCGTACTGCTTGGAATAGCGTTCGCCGGCGCGGACCAGGTGATCGAGCCACGGGCGCTCGCGGCGCAGCCTGTCGAGCTTGGACTCTTCCGCCACGGTCTCAGACGCTAGGGGTTCGCGTGATCACGCGCCACTCGGCAGGAACCCCACCTTGTCGTAGGCGCGGGCGAGGGTCTTGCCGGCCACCTCGCGAGCCCGTTCGGCGCCCTTGGCGAGGACCTTGTCCAGCTCGGCCGGGTCGGCGAGGAAGGTGGCGACCTTCTCCTGCACCGGCGTGACGAACTCGGTGAACACCTCGCCGAGGTCCTTCTTCAGGTCCCCGTAGCCCTTGCCGTCGTAGTCGGCGACCAGGTCCTCGACGGTGCGGCCGGTGAGGGCGGAGTAGATGACCAGGAGGTTGCTGACGCCGGGCTTGTGCTCGGGGTCGTAGGTGATCTCCCGGCCGGTGTCGGTGACGGCCGACCGGATCTTCTTGGCGGACCGCTTGACGTCCTCCAGCAGCTCGACCACGCCGGTGGGCACGGACTTGCTCATCTTGGCCGTCGGGTCCTGGAGGTCGTAGATCTTGGCGGTGTCCTTGACGATGTACGCCTCGGGCAGCCGGAACGTCTTGCCGTAGCGCGTGTTGAACCGCTGCGCGAGGTCGCGGGTCAGTTCGAGGTGCTGCCGCTGGTCCTCGCCGACCGGGACGTGGTGGGCGTTGTAGAGCAGGATGTCCGCGGCCTGGAGGATCGGGTAGGTGAACAGGCCGACGCCGACCTGGGTCTCCTGGCGGGCGGACTTGTCCTTGAACTGCGTCATCCGGCTGGCCTCGCCGAACCCGGTGAGGCACTGGAGGACCCAGCCGAGCTGGGCGTGCTCCGGGACGTGGCTCTGGACGAACAGCGTGGCGCTGTCGGGGTCGATGCCGAGGGCGAGGAGCTGGGCGGCGGAGGTGCGCGTGTTCTGCCGGAGCACCTTGGGGTCCTGCTCGACGGTGATCGCGTGCAGGTCGACGACGCAGTAGAACGCGTCGTGCGTCTCCTGCAGGGCGACCCACTGCCGGATCGCGCCGAGGTAGTTGCCGAGGTGGAACGACCCGGCCGTCGGCTGGATGCCGGACAGGACGCGGGGGCGGCTCACCGGAGTGGCCTGGCTCTCAGCGGTGTTCGCAGCAGACACGCGCGGAATTCTCCCAGGCACCCCCGCCACCCCCAAACCCGGCCGGCCCACCCACCCGCACAACCGCCCCCCGCTCTGCGGGAACCCGCAGAGCAGCCGCTGCCCTGCCTTGCCCGCCCCTCCGCTGTGGCGGCGGCTCCGGGCTGTGGCGGCGGCTCCGGGGCTGCGGCGGCTCCGGCGGCCCCCGAGTGGCGGCTGGCGGTCCCTCGCGGCCGTTTCGGCGGCGGCGCGAGGTGAGCGCCGGCCCCGAGCGGTGCGGGCGGAGAGGCTGCGGGCGGACAGCAGCGGTTCGTGGCTGGTGCGGCGGCTTCGGCGGCGCTGGGGCCCCGGGGCGGCATCTTCGGCGGCCCTGGGTGGCAGCGGCGGCGGCCTTGGGCGGCGGCTTCGGCGGCCGTCGAGGGCGTCAGCGGCGGCGGCTCGGGGTGCGCGAGGCGTGGCCTCCGGCCCCCGAGTCGATCATCTCACGGGGGACCGACGAAACGGGCCGCGCGAGCCCCGCTGCGTGCCAGAGCCGGCGGCGGCCGAGAGCCGGCGGCGGGCCCGGGTCAGCTCTTCGCGGCGTCCAGGGCCGGGGTGGGGAGGGCGGTCGTCGGGAGGGTCACCGCGGGTTCGATCGGCTGCACCGGCTCGATGCGCGCGTTCGGGCCGGTCTCCGCGCGCTGCACCGCCGCGCGCCGGCGGCGGATCAGGCCCGTCACCAGGCCGACCACGCCGAACGCCACCGCCGCGACACCGACGGGCGCGTTCAACGACACCGGGGCCGCCGCGACCACGGTCGTGCCCGCCGTCGCCACACCCGTGGTGACCAGCGTCGACACCGTGCCCACGACCACACCCAGTGCTGCACTGCGACCGCGCACTGCCGAGCCTCCTCGCAACGCGTCACCCACCACGTACGGGTGAACCTTGTTGACGGACGGCCGCGAACCTACCGAAGCTGTGGAGCTCCGCGTGTTGAGTTCGGGTAAAACGCGACCGGACGGCAGACTAGCCAGCCGCGATCACCCGCTCGCCCCGGGGGGTTACCTCACGGCGTCCACTCGGCCATATGTCGTAGTCCGCTGCCTGGCCGAACGTCCTGCCAACGCCGCAGTCGCGTGCAGCTGTTCGACGGTACGGGACGACCCGTGCTCGGACCCCGCCATGCGGCTGATGGTCTCCTCCATCAACGTCCCGCCCAGGTCGTTGGCACCGCCGCGCAGCACCTCCGCGGTGCCCTCGTCGCCGAGCTTGACCCACGACACCTGCACGTTGTCGATCCGCCCGTGCAGCGCCAGCCGCGCGAACGCGTGCACCGCCCGGTTGTCCCGCCGGGTGGGCCCGGGGCGCGCGACGCCCGCCAGGTAGATCGGCGCGTTGCGGTGCACGAACGGCAGCCCGACGAACTCCGTCAGGCCACCGGTGCGGTCCTGCAGCGCGGCCAGGGTGCGGAAGTGGCCGAGCCAGTGGCCCGGGTGGTCGACGTGGCCGTACATCATCGTGGACGACGACCGGATGCCCACCTCGTGCGCGGTCGCGACGACCTCCAGCCACGTCGCCGCGGGCAGCTTGCCCTTGGTCAGCACCCACCGCACGTCGTCGTCGAGGATCTCGGCGGCGGTGCCCGGGATGGTGTCCAGGCCGGCGGCGGCCAGCTCGGTCAGCCACTCCTTCACGCTCACGCCCGCCTTCGCGGCGGCGGAGACGATCTCCATCGGGCTGAACGCGTGGACGTGCATCCCGGGCACCCGCGCCTTGATCGCCCGCACGACGTCCGCGTAGTACGTGACCGGCAGCTTCGGGTCGATGCCGCCCTGCATGCACACCTCGGTGGCGCCCGCGTCCCACGCCTCCCGCGCCCGGTCGACGACCTCGTCCACGCTGAGCCGGAACGCGTCGGCGTCCCGCTCCCGCTGGGCGAACGCGCAGAACCGGCACCCGACGTAGCAGACGTTGGAGAAGTTGATGTTCCGGTTCACCACGTAGGTGACGTCGTCGCCCACGACGTCGCGGCGCAGGTCGTCGGCCAGCCGCGCCATGGTCTCCAGCGCCTCGCCGTCGGCGGTCAGCAGCGCCATCGCCGCCGACGTGTCCTCCAGCAGCCGCGCCGGGTCGTCGGCGGCGAGCTTCAACGCCCGCGCGGTGTCCTCCGGGAGCCGTTCCACGGCCTTGGGGACGCTCAGCGACGACCAGTCGCCGTAGACGGAGTCGAAGTCGCCGCGCCGGTCGCCGGTGCGGCCCTCGGTGTCGATCGCCGTGTTGAGGTCCGCGCGCCCGTAGGTGTCGAGGCCGCCGTCGGGCTCCTGCCACTCCCGGCCCACGACCGGCGCGTCCGGGTCGGCCAGGCCGTCGGCCAGCGCCAGCGCCTGGACGTGCCCGGTCAGGCGGGTGTCGATCCACTGGCCGGCGGTCGCCCGCACGTACCGCGGGTAGACGGCCAGGCGCTCGCGCAGCGCGTAACCGGCGGCCTTCGTCTCCGCGTCGAGCACGTCGACGTGCGGCCACGGCCGTTCGGGGTTGACGTGGTCGGGCGTCACCGGGGACACGCCGCCCCAGTCGTCGATGCCCGCCCGCAGCATCAGGCCGAACTCGTCGCCCACCAGGTTCGGCGGGGCCTGGACGCTGGTCGAGGACGGCATGACCAGCCGCGCCACCGCGATCGTCGCGGCCAGTTCGCGCAGGTCGGCGTCGGGCATGCCGCGCATGGCCGTGTCGGGCTTGGCGCGGAAGTTCTGGATGATCACTTCCTGGATGTGCCCGTACTGCTTGGCCACCGCGCGCATGGCCAGCAGCGACTCGGCGCGCTCGGTGATCGTCTCGCCGATGCCGATCAGGATGCCGGTGGTGAACGGGACGTTCACCCGGCCCGCGTCGGTCAGCACCCGCAGGCGGACGGCGGGTTCCTTGTCCGGCGAGCCGTAGTGCGGGCCGCCCTTCTCCGACCACAGCCGCTCGGCCGTGGTCTCCAGCATCATGCCCATGCTGGCCGCGACCGGCCGCAGCCGCTGCAACTCCTCCCAGCTCAGCACGCCGGGGTTGAGGTGCGGCAGCAGGCCGGTCTCCTCCAACACGGCGATCGCCGACGCGCGCACGTAGTCCAGCGTCGAGGAGTAGCCGCGCGCCTCCAGCCACTCGCGCGCCTGCGGCCAGCGCTCCTCGGGCCGGTCGCCCAGCGTGAACAGGGCTTCCTTGCACCCCTGCGCGGCGGCGGCGCGGGCGATCTCCAGCACCTCGTCGCGCTCCAGGAACGCGGCGGGCAGCTTGTGCGGGACGGTCGCGAACGTGCAGTAGTGGCAGCGGTCGCGGCACAGCCGGGTCAGCGGGATGAACGCGTTGCGGCTGTAGGTCACCACCCCGGGCCGGCCCTCGGCGAGCAGGTGCGCGTCCCGCACCCGGCCCGCCGCGTCCAGCAGGGCGTCCAGGTCGTCACCACGGGCGTGCAGCAGCACGGACGCCTCGGTCACGTCCAGGACAGCGCCGTCGGCGGCCCGGCGCAGGGCGCGCCGCATGGCCGCCGCGCTCGGCTTGGGCTCGGGCGGGGTGATCGAGATGTCCACGGTCACGTCAACGACAGTAGGCCGCTCGTATTCCTCCTCTGACATCGAGTGATGTGCGGCACTGTGCCGACCCTTCCGGGCGCGCGGCGGAGTCAGCGCACGGGTGACCGGCCCGCCACCAGCAGTTCCGTGTTGCGGTCCGTCGCCGTTCCGACCGCGCCGGCGTTGGCGTGCGGGTCGTTCAAGGCGAATTCGCGGGCCAGGGACGCCAGGCCGGCCGCGCTCGTGTCGTCGTAGTCGGTCGCGTAAGGGGCGTCCGGTTCCACGAGCGTGGTGAACAGGGACAGGGTGCCGTCGCCGTTGTCGGCCAGTTCGATGATCCGGGCGTGCTGCGGGTGGTCCACGTGGGCGGCGGTGTTGATCTCCCAGAAGGCCCGGTCGCCGGCGCCGTGCGGGACGATGCGGTTCTCGTGGGTGTGGCCGTTGACCCAGGCGACGACGTTCGGGAAGCGCTTGAGCAGGGACACCAGCGCGTCGCCGGTCAGCCGCGGGTCGAGGGGGCGGCGGCGGTCGGGCAGGACGTTGCCCATGGTCCAGCTCGTGTGGTGGCTGAAGAGGATGAACAGCTCGTCGGTCACCGACTGGCGGTGTTGGGTGCCGAACGCGTCGTAGTAGCGGGAACTGCCGCGGCGCAACGTCTTCTCCAGCCACAGGTACTGGTGCAGGCCGATCGAGCCGTCCGCGAAGCCCGCCATCGTGGTGGTGTCCAGGCTGATGCCGGTGACGCCGGGCGCGATGCGGAACGTGTAGAAGACGTCGATGCCGTCGGCGTTGTCGTCGGTGAACCCGTGGCCGACGGGTCCCGGGCCGGTGTTGCGCGGGTCGAGGTGCGCGCGGACGAATTCCGCTGTGCTGAACGGTTTCCGGCGCGCGTCGGGGGTGACCGTGCGGACCAGGCCGGCGTTGGAGGCCAGGACGGTCGCGGCGTCGGCGGCGTGGGCGGGGTCGGTCATGGCGCGGGCGATGCGGGCGCTCTCGGCCTGCGCGAAGCCCATGACCTTGCGGTCGCCGGTGTAGAGGGCGTCGAGGAACGGGATGCCGTCCGGGAGCGAGCCGACGACGCTGTCGTCGTGGTTGCCGAACGTGCAGTACCACGGGATGCGCAGGCCGGGGCTGTCGAACGGGCGGATGGCGGCGTCGAGCAGGTGCGGCAGGCGCGGGAAGCCCCTGGCCTGGTAGTCGTCGCCGGGTCCGGCCGGGTTCCAGTAGGCGCGGACGCCCGAGTTCTGCACGCCTTCGTAGCGGGCGGGGTCGCCGGTGTTGGCGGTGATCCGGCCGCCGTTGAGGACGGTCAGGAACCAGTCCAGCTCGACCTGTTCGTGGTTGTCGGTGTTGTCGCCAGTGGTCATCACGAAGTCGATCGGGCGGCCGGTGAACGGGCCGGTCCGGATGGTGTCGACCTTGCGGACCAGGGCCGCGCTGGTGTGCTGGGCGAGGGTCTCGTGCGCCCGGAACGCGCCCGCGCCGAGCAGCGGGTGGGTGTACTCGAAGCGGGCGGGGCTCTGGGTGTCCACCATGTGCATGTCGGTGAACTGGACGAAGCACGCGAGCGGCGTGCGGCGGTCCTGGCGGGCGGGGTCGGGCGGGGCGAGGTCCGGGCGGACGACCAGCGGCCAGCCGGGCCCGGCGGCGAGCCTGCGGTACCCGGTGCCGGTGGCGGTGGCCGCGACGTCCAGCGTCGTGCCGGTCGTGGCGGCCCCAGCGGGGGCGCCGCTCCACAGCAGCGTCGCGCCCGCGAACCCGGTGGCCTGGAGGAAACGCCGTCGGTTGATCATCCGCCCGCCCCTTCGCCCGTCGAGGAGTGAAAGAGTTTCACGATTTGCGGGGCGCGGTCACCAACCCCGGGTGAAGTGGGGCCGAACGAGCGAAGACGATCGTCGGGTGGATCGGTGCGGCTCAGCGCCGGTGCTCGGCCAGCTCCAGTTCGATGAACGCCCCGATCATGGCCCGCCACACGGCCTCGGCCACCTCGGGCGACAACCCGGCGTCCGCCGCCTTCGCCCGCACCTTGGCGATCACCTGCGCGACCCGGTCCGGCGCCCGCACGGCGTCCTCGTCCTTCTTGAAAGCGGCAGCCGCCTCGACCAGCCCCTGCCGCTCCGCGAGCAACCGCACCAACTGCGCGTCGATCGCGTCGATCCCGGCCCGCACCTCGTCCAACGACTCAGGCATAGGTCACCGTCACCGGCGCGTGGTCCGACCAGCGCTCGGCGTAGGTCGCCGCCCGCTCGACCACAGCGGACGTGGCCGTGGCCGCGAGGCCCTCCGTCGCCACCTGGTAGTCGATCCGCCAGCCGGAGTCGTTGTCGAAGGCCTTGCCGCGGTAGGACCACCACGAGTACGGGCCGGCCACGTCCGGGTGCAGGGACCGCACCACGTCCACGTAACCGGACGAGAAGACGTCGCTCAGCCACGCCCGTTCCGACGGCAGGAAGCCCGACGACTTCTGGTTGGTCTTCCACGCCTTCAGGTCGGCCTCGCGGTGGGCGATGTTCCAGTCGCCGCACACCACGACCTCGCGCCCGTCGGCCGCCGCCTTCTCGCGCAGCTCCACCAGGTACGGCAGGAACGCGGCCATGAACCGCTCCTTCTCGTCCTGCCGGGGCGTGCCGACGTCGCCGCTGGGCAGGTACAGGCTGCCGACGACGACGTCCGCCAGCTCGACCTCGACGTACCGGCCCGAGTGCTCGAACTCCGCCGCGCCGAACCCGATCCGCACCGCCTGCGGCGCCTCACGCGTCAGGACGGCGACGCCGTTGCGGCCCTTGAGCTCCGAGTGGGCGTGGGCGGTGTGCCAGCCCTCCGGGGCGCGCACCTCGTCGGCCAGCTGGCCGGGTTCGGCACGGACCTCCTGGATGCACACGACGTCCGCCGCGGTCGCGGCGAGCCACTCCAGGTAGCCCTTCTTGGCGGCGGCGCGCAGGCCGTTGACGTTCACGGTGGAGACGGTCAGCACGGGGCAGGAGCCTAATCGCGACCGGCGACGGCCCACCCGTGCGGGTACACCGCGCCGCACCGGGCGCACGTCGCGACCAGGCCCAGGAACAGCACCATCGGGCTGCTGCCCTCGGGCGAGGGGACGCCGCGCACCTCGTGGCCGTCGAGCTCGGCGCGCAACTCGGGCCACTCGGGCTCGCAGGCGCACATCGTGACCTCGTTGCGCCGGGACGTCCGCCATCGGAAGAACATGGGCCCATCTAAGCGCAATTGCTGTCCGAGGTCGGCGTCACGAACTGGTCGTTGACCCACCGGCCGTCGGAGAGCAGGCGGAACCCGTTCTGGACGGTGCGTTCGGCCTTCACCACGGCGTCGCGCTGGACGGTGGCCACGATGGGCTGGGTGTCCGCCGGGCCGGAGCGGACGTTGAGGATGTCCGCGGTGACGGTCACCCTGCACTCCCGGGTCAACTGCTCGGGGCCGAGCTGCTTGCCGCCGTTGGCCACGTACATCAGCCCGGCCGCACCCAGGACCCCGATCACGATCATGCCGCGCAACGGAATACCCAACATCGCCCACGCCTCCCCGCACACTGCGCCTGAAGTGCAGATATAGCGCGACCGGGGCCGTTGCTGAACGCCTGCGAACCGAATCCACCCGGCAGGGGAACCGAACGAGTGACCCGGTCACGCCCCGGTCACCCGGTTCCGGCGGCGGGCCGGCGGGCCGTGTCCGCGGCACCTCGCCACGGCGGACAGGGCCTGCACGAGCAACTCGACCCGCCGGCCCCGGAACGCGCGAGGGGGACCGCCCGGAAGCGGTCCCCCTCGTTCGGCCGATCGGGCTCAGCCGGCCATGCGCTTCTGCAGGTTCTCGTCCAGGGTGCCGAGGAAGTCCTCGGTGGTCAGCCACTCCTGGTCCGGGCCCACCAGCAGGGCCAGGTCCTTGGTCATCTTGCCGCTCTCGACGGTCTCGATGATGACCTTCTCCAGGGTCTCGGCGAAGCCGGTGACCTCGGGGGTGCCGTCCAGCTTGCCGCGGTGCTTCAGGCCACCGGTCCACGCGTAGATCGACGCGATCGGGTTGGTGGAGGTCGGCTTGCCGGCCTGGTGCTGGCGGTAGTGGCGGGTGACCGTGCCGTGCGCCGCCTCGGCCTCGACGGTCTTGCCGTCCGGCGTCATCAGCACCGAGGTCATCAGGCCCAGCGAGCCGAAGCCCTGCGCCACGGTGTCGGACTGCACGTCACCGTCGTAGTTCTTGCACGCCCAGACGTAGCCGCCCTCCCACTTGAGCGCGGCGGCGACCATGTCGTCGATCAGCCGGTGCTCGTAGGTCAGGCCGGCGGCCTCGAACTGCGTCTTGAACTCGGTGTCGAACACGTGCTGGAAGATGTCCTTGAAGGCGCCGTCGTACGCCTTGAGGATCGTGTTCTTCGTCGACATGTAGACCGGGTAGTTGCGCTGCAACCCGTAGGAGAACGAGGCGCGCGCGAAGTCCTCGATCGACTTGTTGAAGTTGTACATGCCCAGCGCCACACCGCCGTCCGGGCCGTAGTTGGCCACGACGTGCTGGATCGGCTCGGAGCCGTCCTCCGGCGTGAACGTGATGGTCAGCTCGCCCGCGCCCGGCACCTTGAAGTTGGTGGCCTTGTACTGGTCGCCGTGGGCGTGGCGGCCGATGATGATCGGCTTGGTCCAGCCCGGCACCAGCCGCGGGATGTTGCTGATGATGATCGGCTCGCGGAAGACGACGCCGCCGAGGATGTTGCGGATCGTGCCGTTGGGCGAGACCCACATCTTCTTCAGGCCGAACTCCTCGACCCGCGCCTCGTCCGGCGTGATCGTGGCGCACTTGACGCCGACGCCGTGCTTCTTGATGGCGTGGGCGGCGTCGATCGTGACCTGGTCCTCGGTGTCGTCCCGGTGCTGGATGCCCAGGTCGTAGTACTCAAGGTTGACGTCCAGGTACGGGTGGATCAGCTTGTCCTTGATGAACTGCCAGATGATCCGGGTCATCTCGTCGCCGTCGAGTTCGACGACGGTTCCCTGAACCTTGATCTTGCCCATACTCAGGGCGCTCCTCTCGCGACAGTGCAAGCAAGACAAGCGTACTGCTATGTCCGGCTGCTTGTGTCCCACCACGGCTTAAATGGGAACGGGGTCACAATGCCTTAGCCTCCTGGACACGATCTTGGAGGGGGCACCATGTCGACCGGACCCACGCACGCCATGAGCGGCTTACTGGCTTGGGCGGCGGTGACCGCGCTCGCCGACAACCATCCCATCGGTCAGCTCAGCCCGCAGAGCTGGGCCGTCGGCGCCGTGCTGGCCACCGGTGCGGCGCTGCTGCCCGACCTCGACCACCCGTCCTCGACCATATCGCGCACGTTCGGGCCGGTCAGCGCGGGTGCGTCGGCGGCGATCAACACCGTCAGCTCGTGGGTCTACCGGGCCACGCGCACCCGCAAGGACTCCAACCGGGACGGCGGGCACCGGGGCCTCACGCACACGCTGGTGTTCGCGCTGGCCGCCGCCGTGGGCACGACCGCCGTGGTCCAGCAATCGCAGAAGTGGGCGCTGCCCGCGTTGATGTTCGTGTTCGCCGGCCTGGCCGTGCGCGGGATCATGAACGACTGGTGCCCGCAGAAGGACGCGCTGCTCATCACGGTCGTGTCCGGCGTGATCACGGTCGTCTGCGTGGCGTGGACGTCCCAGACGCCGGCCAGCGCGGCGGCGTGCGGGGTGGCGGTCGGCATCGGGTGCGTCGCGCACTACCTGGGCGACGCGATCACCGAGCAGGGCTGCCCGATCCTGTGGCCGATCCCGCTGGCCGGCAAGACGTGGTTCCCGGTCGCGCCGCCGAAGGTCATGCGCATGCAGACCGGCGGGACGGTCGAGATGGCCATCGTCGGGCCGTTGATCACGCTGCTGTCGGTGTGGCTGTCGGCGGCGGCGCTGCAGTCCGCCGGCGCGCTGCCGTTCCTGGACGGGTTCGACCTGCTGCCGCTCTAGATTTCGGGTCCCGGCCACCCGCCGGCTACCCGAGCATCACCCGATCGGACTAGCCTGCACCGCGTGCACAGGGTCCAGCCGAGCACCGCCGCGCCGGCGCACAGCCCGGCCGCGTTCCCGGAACCGCAGGTCGGGGCCTCGCGCCGGGCCCGGGACTTCCGGAACGGGCAGGACCCGTTCTACCTTCGGCTCCGCACAACGGCCGGCGACACCGATTCTCGTGGACGTGCGATGACGACTTGGCTGGGTCTGGACGCGGGTCACGACGACCCGGCCACCGCGGACGCGACGGCGGTGTCGCTGTACGAGTCCCTGCTGTTCCACGCGCAGTTGGTGTGCGTGCACGCGGTGGGCGACCACCACGCGATGTCGTTCCGACTGACCGACGTGCCATCGGAGAACACCGTGTCCACGCTGATCGAGCGGGGTTACGGCGTGGCCGTGCACAACGGCGACCTCCAGCGCCTGGCCGGCCCCGAGCCCCTGGCGCGTGGCGCGCTGCGGGCGGCGTTGGCCCACCGGGACCGGCGCGAGGGCCGTGCCCTGCGGTTTCCCGGCCAGCGGTCGTTGCGCGGGCGTTACGGGGTGTCGGACATCCTGGCGTTCAGCGCGATCGAGGAGGTCCTGCCGCACGGCATCAAGAGCGTTGACGCGCGGGGCGACCTCCAGCCGGCTTTCGTCAACGGCCGGCTGGTGCTCCACCTGCGTTGACCCGCGGCAGGCGCCCGGCTCGCAGCCGCCACCCGGCCCGCCGGGTCAGCCCGGGTGTGCGCCCACGGTGTCGCGGATCTGGTCGCCCAGGCTCTCGGAGCTGCGGGCGCAGTGGGCGCAGCAGAAGAAGCGGCCCTCCACCTCCACGCCGTGTCCGAGGATCCGGCAGTCGCAGTGCTCGCAGCGCGGCGCGAGGCGCTGGATGGCGCACTCGAAGCTGTCGAACGTGTGCACACCGCCGCCGACGGTGCGCACCTCGAACGCCATCCAGTAGTCGTTGCCGCAGACGTCGCAAGTCGCCATGGCCGCAGCCTGCTCCGCCCCCGCGCACCCGGCAACTCGAACGCCCCGCACGGGTGTTGCCCTTGCCGGGCAAGACATCCACCCCAGCGGACCAGGCCGGATTCGAACCGGCGTCCTCCCGCACCGAGGTGAGGGCGCGTCAACCACTGCGCTACAGGTCCCAGCGAGCCCCCCAACCCTAACCGTGACCGCACCCGGACTGACAGTGCCGCTAAGGTCTGCCCTCGTGCGCGGGGTCGACTACTACGAACTCCTCGGGGTGGGTCGCAACGCGTCCCAGGCGGAGATCAAGACCGCCTACCGGTCGCTGGCCAAGGTCATGCACCCCGACGCGGGCGGCTCCTCGGTGACCTTCCGCATGCTCCAGGAGGCCTACGACACCCTGCGCGACCCGGCCCGACGCCGCGACTACGACCGCGGCTGGACGTTCGCCCGGCCCGGCACGCGCCCCACGGCGACCCGGCCGCCGCGCACCGGCCGCGTCGGGCGGTTGCGCAACTTCGGGGAGGATCCCGACTTCGTACCCCCGAAGCCCGCCGTGGACCTGGGCGGCGTCGCGTGGTGGCACCTGGTCGACACGACCCAGCGGGTCCGGTACGCGCCGGTCGCCGGTCCGGGGCACGCGCCGGCGCTGGCCGCGCTGTGCGGGTGGTTCTTCCTGCTGCTGCCCGTCTTCGCCCTGGACTTCTCGCCGTTGACGCTGGGCCTGTGGCTGCTGGTCGTCGCGGCGGCGGCGGTGGCGGCGTTCCGGCTGGTCAAGCGGTACATCGCGGCGGTGCGGGCGGACCGCGACTTCGCCGCGGCGGTGGACACGGACGTCGTCCACGGCACCACCGACGACCGGCCGTGCGAGCGGATCACCGCCGACCTGCTCAGCCGGTACCTGACCCGCCTGCCGGGCGCGCGGATCTTCCACGGCCTGGCGTGGCCGGACTCGGTGTTCGCCGACGTGGACCACGCCGTGCTGTGCGGGCGGCGGCTGGTGCTGATCGAGTCCAAGGCGTGGCTGCCCGGCCACTACACCGCCGAGGACGACGGGACGCTGTGGCGCAACGGCCACCCGTTCCGCGGCGGCGGGACGCGCCTGGCGCGCAGCCTCGCGCTGTACCGGAAGTTGTTGCCGTGGCTGGACATCCGCACGGTGCTGCTGGTGTACCCGAGCCGGGCGGGCGAGGTGACGGCGGACGACGTGGACGTGCCCGTGCCGCCGATGACGCCCGCGCAATTCGTGGAGGAGATCGGCGACTGGCTGGCCGAGGAGCCCGCCACGGTGGACCGGGAGGCGTACCGGGTGCTGCTCGGCCGGGTCGTGCCGGTCGTGCGCTGATCAGCCGTTTGGCCGCTGCCTCCCGGGGGTGCGCGCGGGCTACCGTCGCGCGGACCACGCCGCCGCCCCGGTCCCGAGGAGCCCCGCCGATGAAGATCGACGTCTTCAACGAGATCCAGGACCCCAGACCGTGGCGGACCGGCCACCAGGCGGCCCGCATCGGTGAGGCGCTGGAACAGGCGAAACTGGCCGACGAGCTGGGCTACGGCTGTTGGTGGCAGGTGGAGCACCACGGCGCCGAGGAGTTCAGCCTGTCGTCGGCGCCGGAGCTGGTGCTCGCGGCCCTGTCGCAGCAGACGTCCCGCATCCGCCTGGGCCACGCGGCGGTCCTGGCGCCCGCCCGGTTCAACCACCCCATCCGGGTGGCGGAGCGCGCCGCCATGCTCGACGTCCTCAGCGGCGGCCGGCTGGAACTGGGCCTGACCCGTTCGACCACGCCCGAGTGGCGCTTGTTCGGCATCGACCCGGCCGACGTGCGCCGCCAGACGCAGCAGGCGTTCGAGATGGTGCCGAAGATGTGGACGTCCGAGCGCTTCTCGCACTCCAGCGAGGACTTCGAGATCCACGACGTGCCGATCGTGCCGAAGCCGCTGCAACAGCCCCACCCGCCGCTGTGGCAGGCCGCCGCCTCCCCCGCGTCCTTCGAGGAGGCGGGCCGCCGGGGCGTCGGCGTCCTGGGCACCACCATCTGGGAGTCGGTGGAACGGGTCCGCCGCATGGTCGCCCTGTACCGGGCGGCGGCGGAGGCGTGCACCGATCCGGTCGGGGCGTACGTCAACAACCAGGTCGCCTTCTTCACCTTCGTCCACTGCGCGGAAACCGACGAACAGGCGATCCGCAACGGCGCGGTGGCCGCCGCCGCTTGGTACACCGTGCAGGCCCTGACGTTCTTCGAAGCGGCAGCCGCATTCGTGGAAACGGTGGAACACCAGAAACGCCTCATGGAAGACCCGTCCGGTGGCGGCCTGACCGGCGATTTCCTGCGAGCGGAAGCAGCGGCCTTCACCGGCCCGAACCGCGCCCAGTTGGTGATCGGCCGGATCCTGCAGGGCGAAGAGGTCCCGGACGAGGAGATCTTCGAGGCCCTGAACGAGCAGGACTCCCTGATCGTGGGCAGCCCGGAAACCTGCCGCAAGAAGCTGCGCACCTACGCGGACCTGGGCATCGACCGCCTGATGGCGTTCCACCAGGTAGGCGGCCTGTCACACGAGTCGGTCATGACCAGCCTCCGCCTGATCGGCAACCTCATCCCGGAGTTCGACCGCTGACCGCGTTGGCCGGAAACGCTCGATCGGGCGGCAGGAACGCGGGTCAACGATGCGCTGGTCTTCGTCGGCCGGGCCTGACCAGGACCCACCAGCGCCCCCAGCCCCACCGTGGGATGCTTCGCCCATGACCCGCAAGGTGTGCTTGGCCCAGAACCCCGAGGCCGACGAACTCCTGGCCACGGACATGTTCGCCCTGCTCGTCGGCATGTTGCTGGACCAGCAGATCCCGATGGAGAAGGCGTTCAGCGGGCCCAGGGTGTTGGCTGGCCGGATGGGTGGGTGGTCGCCGCGGCTGGTGGCTGAGGCGGGTGAGGAGGAGTTCGCCGGGTTCATGGCCACGCCTCCCGCCGTGCACCGGTTCCCCGGGTCGATGGGCAAGCGGGTGCAGGCGTTGGCTCGGGCCGTGGTGGAGGAGTACGACGGGGACGTTTCGCGGATCTGGGCCGACGGGGACGGGAAGGTCGTGCTCAAGCGGTTGAAGGCGTTGCCCGGGTTCGGGGACCAGAAGGCGCGGATCTTCCTCGCCCTGTTGGGCAAGCAGTTCGGGGTCGAGCCGGACGGGTGGCGGGAGGCGGCCGGGGCTTACGGCGAGGCCGGCAGTCGGCGGAGCGTGGCCGACGTCGTGGATTCCGTGTCGCTCGGACAGGTCCGGGAGTTCAAGAAGGCGGCCAAGGCGGCGGCCAAGGGCTGAGGTTGGAGTCCCGGCGTGCAGTCGCCGGGGGGTGGCCGATCCCACGCCGTGGGGGCAGGGCGGGTTCGCCACCGTGTACCGGCCACCTGCCGGACGAGCGGCGGAACGAGCGGTGGGACGGGCTGCGGGGTGCCGCCGCCGCGGTTGGAGGCCTGCGCCACCGGGTTCTGCGTCGCCGGACCCACCTGTTGCGTGTGCACGGCCGCCGCCATGAAGGCCGACACGCGGCCGACCGTGGACACGTCCACCTGGGAGATCACGGCGATCGCCTTCAGCGAGGGCGATCGCGGCTACTTCCACTGCTTCGCCAAGGACCCCGAGCTCGGCGAGACGACCACCAGCGCCTTCGGCTCCTGAGGCTTGAGCGCGAAGACCACCAACCCGAGCGCCACCACGGACAGCACGGACGCGATCGGGGCCAACGGCAGCAGCCCCACCAGGCTGATCACCAACCCGCCGACCACGCCCGACAGCCCGACGCCGAGGTAGATCGCGGAAGCGTTGAGGGACAACAACAAGCCGCTGTTCCGCGGGGCGAGCGCGATCAGCCACGCCTGGATCGGCGGGTTCGCCGACCACGTCAGCGCGCCCCACAGGAACAACGCGATCGCCGCGCCCGGCACGGTCGTCATGGTCAGCGGCAGGGTCGCCAGCACCACCGTGAACGCGCTGAACAGCACGATCAGCACCGGCCGCGTCTCGAACCGGTCGGTGAGCCGGCCGCCCGCCCAGTTGCCGAACACGCCGCCGACGCCGTACGCGACGAGGAGCAGGCTGATCGCGAGGCCGTCCACGTGCGCGGTCGCCGTGAGCAGGGGCGCGATGTAGTTGAAGACGCTGAACACCGCGAGGCACGCCAGCACGGTCAGCACCAGGACGGTGATCACGCGCCGGTCCGCGGCCGGGGCGAAACGCTCGCGCAGCGCGACGGCCGGCGGTGCCTCGACCCGCGGCAGACCGACCCGCACGGCCACCGCGGCCACCGCCGTCACGGCCGCGATGAGCCCGAAGACGCCCTGGTACCCGAGCGGTTCGCCGAGGAGGTTGCCCGCCGGCACGCCCAGGACCAGCGAGAACGTCAGACCACCGAACACCAGCGCCACCGCGCGGCCCCGGCGGTCGGGCGGGGACAGGACGGTGGCGACGAGCGTGGCCGCGGGCGTGAACACGGCCGCGCCGAGGGCGCTGACCACGCGGGCGACCAGCAGCAACGGGTAGTTCGGGGCGAACGCCGCGAGCAGGTTGCCCACGGCGGACACCGCCAGGGCGACGACCAGCAGCGTGCGGCGCTCCCACCGGCCGGTCAGCGCGGCGAGCAGCGGTGACGAGAGCGCGTAGGCGATGGCGAACGCGGTGAGCAGTTGGCCGGCGGTGGCGTGCGAGACGCCCAGCTCGTGGCTCACGGCCGGCAGGACGCCGGACACGATGTACCCGCTCGTGCCGATGGTGAACGCACCGGCGGTGAGCAGGTAGGTGCGGGCAGACATGAGTCGGAGCTCCCCCAGTCGCTTGGTGTTTCGACGGTGACCGTACTACGAGATTCATCGAAATACGATGGTCGTCGTAAGATGTCCCGCATGACCGCAGTGCTGCCGCACCCCGAGCGCGACGAGATCCGGATCGAGGCGGTGCTCCACGCCCTGGCCGACCCGGTGCGGCTGCACATCGTGCGCGAGCTGGCGCGCACACGGGAAGGGCTGTCCTGCGGGGTGCAGCTGGACCTGGGGATCAGCGCGTCCACCCTGACCCACCACGTGCGCACGCTGCGCGAGGCCGGCGTAGTCCGCGTGCAGCCGCGGGGGACGGCCCGGATCAGCACCCTGCGCCGCGAGGACCTGGACGCCCTCTACCCGGGCCTGCTCAACGGCATCCTCGCCGCGCCCCGCTAGCCCCCGAGCCGGCGGGGCGGGGCGTCGAGGACGGAAGCCGGCCGGTGCGGGTCGGGTAAATCCGGTTGCCGGCGGGCCTAGGGTCGAAAGACGTGCGCGCCTACGCCCATCTCGCGCTCGCCGGATTCCGCCGTTACTCCACCTACCGCCAAGCGATGTTCGCCGGGCTCGCCGCGAACGTCGTCTTCGGCCTGCTCCGCACCGCCGTCCTCGTCGCCACCGTCGGCGCCGCGCCGGTCGCCGGGTACGACGCCGCCTCCGTCGTCACCTACGTGTGGCTCGGTCAAGGACTGCTCGCCTTCGTCGTCCTCTGGGGCGAATCCCAACTGTCCGAACGCATCCGCACCGGTGACGTCGTCGTGGACCTGTACCGCCCCTGGCACCTGCAGGCCGCGCTGCTCGCCGAGGACGTCGGGCGGGCCGCGTACGCCGCCGCCGTCCGGCTCGTCCCGCCGGTCGCGATCGGTGCGCTGCTCTTCCCCTTCCGCTGGCCGGCGCCGCACACCTGGCCGCTGTTCGCGGTCAGCGCCGTGCTCGCGCTGGTCATCAGCTTCGGCCTGCGGTTCATCCTCAACTGCACCGCCTTCTGGCTGCTCGACAGCCGGGGTGTGCGCAACATGTACGAGGTGGCCAGCGGGCTGGTGTGCGGGTTGATCGTGCCGCTGGCCTTCATGCCCGAGTGGGCGCGGGGCGTCCTCTGGGCCACGCCCTTCCCCTACCTCATCCAGGCGCCGATCGACGTCTTCCTCGAACGAGGTCCACAGTGGACGGTCATCGCGCTGCAAGCGTTCTGGGCCGTCGTCGTGCTGGCGGCGGGGCACTTCGTGTTGTCGCGGGCCGTGCGGAAGGTAGTGGTGCAGGGTGGTTGAGACCTACGTCCGGTTGCTGGTCGCACGCCTGCGCGGGCAGTTCGCGTACCGGACGTCCTTCGTCCTCGAAGTCCTCGCGCAGGCCCTGGTGCAGGCGATCGAACTCGCCGCCATCACGATCGTGTTCAGCCACGTCAAGGCGCTCGGCGGGTTCGACGTGCACGAGGTGGTCCTCATGTACGCGATCGCCGCGACGGCGTTCGGGTTCGCCGACCTCACCGCCGGCCAGCTCAACGAGCTGCCGAACTACATCCGCACCGGCTCGTTCGACGTGCTCCTGTTGCGCCCCTTGGGAACCCTGCCCCAGGTCATGGTCGCGGACATCCGCCTCAAGCGCATCGGCCGCATCCTGTTCGGGCTCGCCGCGATGGCCTACGCCCTCAGCCGCAACGACATCGCGTGGTCGCCGGCCAAGGTCGTGCTCGTCGCCGTCGCACCGCTCGCCGGCGCGGTGATCTTCGGGTCGGTGTGGGTGGTGGCGTGCGCGGTGTGCTTCTGGCTGGTCGAGGGGCAGGAGCTGGCCAACACCGTCACCTACGGCAGCAACACCTTCACCTCCTACCCCGTCACCGTCTACTCCGGTTGGCTGCGCCGGTTCATGGCGTTCGTCGTGCCCGGCGCGTTCGTCGCCTACTACCCCGGGCTCGCCCTGCTCGGCCGGGCCGACCCGCTGGGCGGCCCGGTGGTCCTGGGTTGGATCTCACCGCTGGTCGCACTGGTCACCGCCGTCGGCGCGGGGCTGGTGTGGCGGTTCGCCGTTCGCCACTACCGAGGGACCGGGTCATGATCGAAGTCCGCGAGCTGTGCCGCGAGTTCACCGTCACCACCAAGGCCGGGCGGTTCCGGCGACGGCGCCACCGGGTGCGCGCGGTGGACTCGGTCAGCTTCGACGTCGCCGCGGGCGAGGCCGTCGGGTACGTCGGGCCCAACGGCGCGGGCAAGTCCACCACGATCAAGATGCTCACCGGCATCCTCGTGCCGACCTCCGGGCACGTGCGGGTCGCCGGCGTGGACCCGGCGCGGGCCCGGCGGGACCTCGCGCGCCGGATCGGCGTGGTGTTCGGGCAGCGCAGCCAGCTGTGGTGGGACCTGCCGCTGCGGGACAGCTTCGACCTGCTGCGCTCGATCTACCGGGTGGACGCCCGCGACCACGCCCGCCGCCTGGCCGAGTGCGTCGAGCTGCTGGACCTCGCGGACTTCCTGGACCGGCCGGTGCGGCAACTGTCGCTGGGCCAGCGGATGCGCGGCGAGGTCACCGCGGCCCTGCTGCACGGCCCGGAGCTGCTGGTCCTGGACGAGCCGACGATCGGCCTGGACCTGGAGTCCAAGGAGCGGCTGCGCGAGTTCCTGGCCGACCTGAACACCCAGCGCGGCACCACGCTCCTGCTCACCACCCACGACCTGGACGACATCGAACGGCTGTGCCCGCGGCTGGTGGTGATCGACCGCGGCACCGTGCTCGCCGACGGGCCGCTGGAGGCGCTGCGGGCGGAGGTCGTGCCGGAGCGTGTCCTGGTCGTGGACCTGGAGAAGCCGGCGGAACCGCTCACGGGCATCGCGGGCGTGGTGGACGTGCGCACCGATCTCGGCGGGTTGCGACAGCACCTCACGTTCCGCAAGGGCGAGACGACCGCCGCGGCCGTCATCGCCGCCGTCGCGGCCCGCGCCGACGTGCACGACCTGGTGGTCGAGGAACCCGAGATCGACGATGTGGTGCGCCGGCTGTACGCGCGTCGGTAGAGTCGGGCGAAACGGTCACGCACCACCTATTCAGGGGAGTCCACCATGCGCGCAGGTCGTCCGGTCGCCACCATCCTGCTGGCACTGGGACTCGTCGGCGCGGTGTCCGGGTGCGAGGCCGTGCAGCAGGCGCAGGACACCGCGAACTCCGTCGGCCAGGCCGCCGACAAGGCGCAACTGTGCCTGGACGCGCTCGCCCTCGCCGGCTTCACCCCGAACACCGCCGACCCGCAGAAGGCGGTCCAGGAGACCCAGGCCAAGGCGGCGGAGCTGGAGAAACTGGCCGCGCAGGCCGGTGACGCCACGCTCAAGGACGCCATCAACGGCGTGTCCGACACCATGGGCCAGCTGACCGTCAACGACCTCGACCCGGCCAAGCTCGCCGAGTGGACGTCCAAGAAGCTGGAGACGGTGAACAAGCTGTCCCAGGCTTGCGGCTGAGCGGAAACGTCAGGCTGTCGGTACCTTCGGAGGCGTCCTACGCTGTGACGCACCGGAGGTGTTGCAGATGCACGCGACAGTAGGCGACCGGTTGCACGTCCACAGCCGCGCTGTGGGTCTCGACGAGCGGGTGGGCGAGATCCTGGAGGTGCGCGGCGAGGAGGGTGCGCCCCCGTACCTGGTCCGCTTCTCCGACGGCCACGAGGGGCTGGTCTACCCCGGCCCCGACTGCCTGGTGGAGCCCCGGACCGGCGACTAGCCGACCGAGCCGACCGGGTTCGCGCGAGCTGGCCGGATGTGCGCCGAGCCGGCCGGGTCTGTGCCGTGTCCGCGCCGGGGTCTGCGCCGTGTCCGCCACGCCCGCGCCGAGCCTGCGCCGGATTCGCGTGGCTAGTCCGGCAGCAGGGACTCGACCTCGGCGCGGTACAGCAGGGCCGGGTCGAAGCCCATCGGCCCGAACTGGCCCGCGACCTCCAGGCTCAGCACGCCGTGCAGCCTGGTGAAGGCCCGCAGCCCGGTCAGCAGCACGGTCGGGTGCAGCCCGCCCTCGCCCCGCGCCGCCGCCCACTCCTGCAACTGCCGCGCGAACGGCGAGTCCGCCGCCTGCCACGACCGGTCCACCGGGGGCAGGGCCGCTGACGCCTCATCGAGCACGCTCAGGAACGCGCTCATCGTGCGGTGCGCCAGGGCGATCGTGTCGTGCGGCGCGTGGTAGCCCGGCAGGGGTGTGCCGAACAGCAGCAGGTAGCGGTGCGGTTGCGCCAGCGCCCACGCGCGGAACGCGTCCGCGAAGCTGTGCACCCGGTAGCGGTGCGGCCTGCCCGCGGTTCCCTCCACCGCCGCCTCGACCTGGTCCGCGAGGTCGCTCCACGCGTCCCGGACCAGGTCGTTGAGCAGGTCGTCGCGGTTCTTGAAGTACCGGTAGAGCGCCGGCCCCGTCACGCCCATGCGCTTGGCGATGGCGTTGACCGAGATGCCGCCGACGCCCTGCTCCGCCAGTTGCTCCAGCGCGATGCGCTTGGCCTCCTCCTTCGTCTCCTCGCGGTACTTCACGCGCCGGTCGTTGACCACCCGCACCCCACCTCCTTGAGAAGCACTCTAACTTGTGTTAGAACTTCTAACACAAGTTAGAGCATCTCAGGGGAGCGGTCATGACGGTCGTGGTGTTGGGCGCGGGGCGGGGCATCGGGTACGAGGTCGCGCGGCAGTTGGTGGCGGACGGTCGCGAGGTGCGGGCCGTGACGCGCTCCGGCGGTGTGCCGAAGGGCGCGGAGGACGTGCGGGCGGACCTGATGGACCGCGAGTCGGCGGTCAAGGCGGCGGCCGGCGCGTCGGTGGTCCACCTGGCGGCCAACGTCCCGTACACGAGCTGGGCCGACATGCTGCCCACGATGTTCGACAACGCGGTCGCCGCCGCCGAGTCCGCCGGGGCCAAGCTCGTGCTCGCGGACAACCTCTACTCGTACGGCCCGGTGCCCGAGCCGTACGACGAGACCACCCCGGAACGCCCGGTCGGCCCGAAGGAGAAGCTGCGCAGCGCGCTGGGCAAGCGCCTGCGGACCGCGTCCGTGCCGGTGGTGCTGGCCCGCTCCAGCGACTACTACGGCCCGGACGGCCACGGCTCGCTGCCCGGCGAACTGGTGCTCAAGCCGCTGGCGGCGGGCCGGCAGCCGTTCTGGTTCGGCCCGCTCGACGTGCGGCACACCTTCGCCTACCTGGCCGACACCGCCCGCGCGCAGATCGTGCTCGGCGACGACCCGAGGGCCGACGGCCGGGTCTGGCACACCCCCGCGGCGCGGACCCTGACCGTGCGGGAGTTCATCGCCCTGGCCGGGCGGGTCGTCGGCAAGCGGGCCAAGCCGATCGCGCTGCCGCACGCGGCCGTGCAGGTCATGGCGTTGTTCGACAAGCGGGTGCGCGGCATGGGCGAGCTGGCCCACCAGCGCACCAAGCCGTGGGTCGTGGACCACTCCGCGTACGAGAAGACCTTCGGCCCGCTGCCGGTGACGCCGCACGAGGAGGCCATCGCCAAGACCGTCGAGTGGTACCGCACCCGCTGAGCGGAGTCAGCCCAGGATCGTGGTGATCAGCTCGTCGGCCAGGGCCGGGGTCGCGGCGGCGATGCCGGACCAGCGGCGGGTCAGGTCGAGGTCGAAGGTGAGCGGGCGGCCGTGGAGGTCGAGCAGCGCGCCACCGGCCGCCGGGACCGTGACCAGGGCGGCGATCAGGTCCATCAGGCGGTGGGTGTCCGAGCCGGGGTCGGCGAAGGCGTCCACCGAACCCTCCGCCACCAACATCGTCTCCAGGCACGTCGTGCACAGCACGCGGATGCGGTCGGCGGCGTTGGCGAGGCGCATCCAAGCCTCTTCGGTGCCGCGCTTGGGTCGCATCAGGCACACCGACGCGCCCTTGAGGACCGTCCGACCCGACGTGCGGAACGGCGTCTGCTCCCCCGCCTTCGCCGACCACGCCCGGCCGGTGTCGAACCAGACGGTCAGGGCCTCCACCGGCTCCTCGTCCAGCACCAAGGCTCCCGCGAAGCACGACAGGGGGACGCCGAGCGCCGCGTTGGCCGACCCGTCCACGGGGTCGATGACCAGGGTCGCGGCGGACCCGTTGTCCACGAACCCGGCCTCCTCCGACAGCAGGTTCGCGCCCGCCGCCGTGGCCGCTTCCAGGATCGCCGCCTCCACGATCGCGTCCACCCGCATGGTGGGCGTGCCGTCCGCGCCACCCGCGACCTCTTCCCGCAGTTCCGCACGGGTGTGCGCGGCACGGGCCTCCTGGTAGGCGCGAGACGCCGCGCGGGCCGTGGCGGCCAGGGCGGGGTGGACGTCGGGCGACAGCTCGGGCTGCGGGACGGGCCACGGGTTCTTGGTCACGACACCAGCCTTCCACGAAGAAAGCCCCCGCGTCCGGGACGCGGGGGCTCTCGTTCAGGACGCTCAGATCAGGCCCAGGGCCTTCACCGCGTCGCGCTCCTCGACCAGCTCGGCCACGGAGGCGTCGATGCGGGCGCGGGAGAAGTCGTCGATCTCCAGGCCCTGCACGATCTCGTAGCGGCCGTCCTTCGAGACCACCGGGAACGACGAGATCAGGCCCTCCGGCACGCCGTAGGAGCCGTCGGACACGACCGCCGCCGACGTCCAGTCGCCCTCGGGGGTGCCGTTGACCCACGAGTACACGTGGTCGATCGCCGCGTTCGCCGCCGACGCCGCCGAGGACGCGCCACGCGCCTCGATGATCGCCGCGCCGCGCTTGGCCACGGTCGGGATGAAGGTGTTCTCCAGCCAGTCCTGGTCGTTCACGGCCTGGGCCGCGACCTGGCCGTTGACCTCGGCGTGGAACAGGTCCGGGTACTGGGTGGCCGAGTGGTTGCCCCAGATGGTGAGCTTCTTGATGTCGCCGACCGTGACGCCGAGCTTCTTCGCGAGCTGCGAGAGGGCGCGGTTGTGGTCGAGGCGGGTCATCGCGGTGAAGCGCTCGGCCGGGACGTCCGGGGCGTGCTGCTGGGCGATGAGGGCGTTGGTGTTGGCCGGGTTGCCGACGACCAGCACGCGGACGTCGTCCGCCGCGCCCGCGTTGATGGCCTCGCCCTGCGGCTTGAAGATGCCGCCGTTGGCCTCCAGCAGGTCGCCCCGCTCCATGCCCTTGGTGCGCGGGCGGGCGCCGACGAGCAGGGCGATGTTCACGCCGTCGAACGCCGTCTTGGCGTCGTCGGTGATGTCGATGCCGGACAGCAGCGGGAAGGCGCAGTCGTCCAGCTCCATCGCGGTGCCCTCGGCGGCCTTGACGGCCTGCGGGATCTCCAGCAGGCGCAGGCGGACCGGGACATCGGGGCCCAGCAGGTGGCCGGAGGCGATGCGGAACAGCAGTGCGTAGCCGATCTGGCCGGCCGCACCGGTGACGGTGACGTTCACGGGCGTGCGGGTCATGAGCCTTCCCGAATGACGATCCAACGGCTTCAGTCCTCGGGCACGACCACTAGGCAGGCAGCACCTGTCAGCGGCGGTCTCTACTCCGGGACCGGCGCATCGGGCGGTTTGCCCGACGCGGTGAGGTTACCAACCGGCGAACGATGACAAGGTGTGACAGTGGACATCATCGTCGGGGACGACTTCAGCGACGCCAACCTGGTGGGGCAGCGGTGGGAGGGGCGCGCGTTCCAGCGGTGCGACTTCACCGACGCCGACCTGCGCCGGCTGGTGACGTCGGGCTGCACCTTCACCGAGTGCACGTTCGACCGCACCGACCTCGGGGCGTCCGAGCACTCGGCGACGGCGTTCCGGTCGTGCACGTTCCGGGGCGCGACGCTGGCGTCCGCGACGTTCACCTCGTGCACGTGGCTCGGGTCGGTGTTCGTGGACTGCGTGCTGCGGCCGGTGGAGCTGGTCGAGACCGATCTCACGTTGGCCGGGTTGTCGCGGGCGCGGTTGCGGGAGGTGTCGTTGCGCGGGGTGCGGCTGCGCGAGGCCAACCTGGAGGACGCCGACCTGCGCGACGCCGACCTCCGGGACGCCGACCTCACCGGCGCCCGGCTGCGCGGGTGCGTGTTCGAGGGCGCGGACCTGCGCGGGGCGCGGGTGGACGCGAACGGGCTGGTCGCCGCGTCCCTGCGGGGCGCCGTGGTCGACGTCGGGCTGGCGGTCGCCTTCGCCGCCGCCCACGGCGTCCGCGTTCAGTGAGCCGGGGCCTCCTGGTTGGCGACCTCGACCAGGACGCCGTCGGCGATCATGTCGTCCACCGACTTGGGGAGCAGGTACGCGGTGCCGCCGCCGGGCTGCTCGAACCACGGCACGGCGACGCCGGTCAGCACCTCGACCGGGCGGCGCAGGCGGTAGACGCGGTACGGGCGGTTGATCCACGACGGGACCAGTGAGCGCTCCTCGAACGGGGTGCCGGCGACGTAGACCAGGTTGCCGGAGCCGTCGCCGAAGCGGTCGATCTCCATGCCGGAGGGCAGCTCGACCATCTTCTTGTGGCGGAAGAGGGTGAGCGGGGGTTCACCGTTGAGCGGGGTGATCGGCCACTGGCGGGAGGCGGGCTTGGGGGCCTCCGGCTGCTGCGGCGGCGGGGGCGGCGGGGTCGGGCGGCGCGGCGGTTCCTCGCGGAAACCGTTGGTCAGCGGCGGGCGGTCCTCGCGGAAGCCCTCACCGGGTGCGCGGAGGGGTTCCTCGCGGAAGCCGTCCACCGGCGGCCGGTGCGGCTCGTCGCGGAAGGGTTCGCCGTTCAGGGGCTGGCGGTGGGGTTCCTCGCGGAAGGGTTCGCCGTTGAGCGGCGGGCGCGGGGGTTGGGGGCGCGGGGGCGGGGGCGGGAGGGGGCGCGGGGCGCGGCGGCCGGTCAGGACGAGCTTGCCGACCAGGTAGGCGGCGGCGTCCTCGACGCGGTCGAAGCGGACCGGGTTGGTCGGGCCGTGGTCGAACCAGGAGACCTCCCAGTCGCGGCCCTCGGTGCGCAGCACCCACGTGCGGTCGGCCGGTTCGCCGAACCGGTACGCGGCGGGCGGCACGTCCAGCTCGTCCAGCGCGCGGCGCACCCCGGACAGCTGCTGCTCCTCCTCCGGCGTGACCTGGCGCGGCTCCACCGGCGCGGGCGGCTCCGGCTCCTCGAAGCGCTCCGGTTCGGCCGCCTCGAAGCGCTCCGGTTCCGGTGCCTCGAAGCGCTCGGGCTCGCGCGCCTCGAAGCGCTCGGCCTCGAAGCGGGGCTGCTCCGCCGGCTCGAAGTGCTGCGGCTCCGGGTCCTCGAAGCGCGGCTGCTCCTCGGTGAAGCCCTCGTCGAAGTGGTCCTGCTGGTACCGGTCGCCCTCGTGGAACTGGTCGAACTCGGTGGTCTCCTCGACGGCACCGGGCCGGTCCTCGGCCTCGGCCACCGGCTCCGCGGCGTACTCCGGCTCCCCGGCGTACTCCGGCTCCTCGGCGTACTCCGGCTCCCCGGCGTACTTCGGCTCCTCGGCGTACTCCGGCTCCTCGGCGTACTCCGGCTCCTCCGCCACCGGCTCCTCGGCGGCGGGCTCGTCGGTGACGACGCCGACCTCCGCGGTCTCCTCGGCGGGGCGCGGCTCCTCCTCGGCGAACGGGTTCCACGCCTGGGTGGTCTCGACGTCCTCGGCGTCCCGGTCGTACTGGGCGGGCGCGAAGAGGTCCATGCCGTCCACGTAGGACTCGCGGCGGTACCGGTCGTCGATGACCGGGCCGTCCTCCTCGAACCGGACCCGGTAGGGCGGGCCGCTGTCGGCGAACTCGACGCGGTCGGAGCGCAGCTCGGTGAGGTTGGCGGTCTCCTCGACGTCCGCGCGCTGGGGCTGCTCGACGGGCTCGGCCGGCAGCTCCGGCAGCGGGGCGGCGACCGTCCGGGCCTCCGCCGGCTCGTCGTGCGGCTGCTCGGCGAACGCCTCGAACGGCTCGGGGACGTCCGCGACGGGCAGCACGGTGTCGCGGGGCGCGGCGGGCGCGCCGAGGTTCGCGGCGGCGGCGACCCGGGCGTCCTCGGGGACCTCGGGCAGCACGTAGTCGTTCGCCTTGGCCCGCTCGACCAGCTCGGGCTCGGGCGGCACGCCGTAGGCGCGCAGGTAGTAGCCGACCGCGGCGGGCCAGATCCAGTGGCCGTCGGTCTGGAAGGCGACCGGCACGACGGCGGGGGCGTCGGGGTTGAGGACGTCGGCGTCGAAGCCGCGCCCGATCACCGCGACGGGCGCGCGGTCGAGGTAGCTCAGCAGCAGCTCGCGCTCGCCCTCGGGCACGGGCGGGCGGTTCACCGACGGCCGGCCACCGGGGCCCGCGCCGTCGAACACGCGGGCGGTGCGGAAGCCGCGCGGGGGGACGGGGGCGGCGCCGGGCAGGCCGGAGCCGGGGGTGGACGGACCGGGCAGACCGGCCCCGGGTGTCGAGGGACCGGGCAGGCCGCCGGGGGTGGACGGACCGGGCAGGCCGCCGGGCGGGGTCGAGGGGCCGCCCGGCGCGGACGGGCCGGGGAGGCCGCCGGCGGGGGCCGGCGGGCCGGCGGGCGTGGTCGGCAGGCCGGGGACGTGCGCGTCGTGACCCGGGTCCACCGGGGCGGGCGCGCCGAAGTCGTGCGGCTCGTGGGCGGCGGGCGCGACCTCGTGCGGGGGCGGCGGGAAGAGCTGCGTCTCCTGGGCCGCGTCGAAGCCGTGCGGGTCGTGACCGGTGTCGTGGGGCGCGCCGAACGGGTGCGGCTCGTGGGCCGCGTCGAAGGCGTGCGGGTCGTGGGCCGGGTCGTGCGGCGCGCCGAACGGGTCGTGGCCGGCGTCGTGCGGTGCCCCGAAGGGGTGCGGCTCGTGGGCGGCGTCGAAGGCGTGCGGCTCGTGGCCCGGGGTGGGCTGGAGCGGTTGGCCGCCGGGGGGCGTGGGCGGACCGGGCTGGGCGGGCAGGGCCGGGCCCGGCGGGGTCTGCGGCGCCGGTTGCTGCGCGGTCAGGCGGCGGCGCAGCCAGTCCGGCACGTTCTCCTCGGTGCGCGGGAAGAAGCGGATCTCGTCCACGTACGCCTGCGGCGGCGGTGGCGTCTGCCACGCGGGCTCGGCGCGGTCGAAGTCGAGGTTGTAGCTGGACGGGTGGTCGAGCTGGTAGCGGGCGTTCGACCAGCTCCCCCGGCCCTCCCGGTACATGCCCGCGCGCAGCCGCGCGAACAGGCCGGCCACCTCCTGCGGCGGCTGCCAGGCGCGCAGCGCGCCGTCCGCCCCCCGCACCTCGGCGGCCAGCTCGAAGTACCGGCCGGTGGCCCGGTACTCGGCAGTGACGTGGCGCCAGTCCTCCGGAGCGGCCCGCATCAGCGTGAGGCCGATCTGCTTGACCAGCGCGTCCTGCTCGGTCGGGTTCAACGGCTTCGGCTCGGACACGCCCACCATCTTCCCCCGCGACTCACCGTGCGCGCACGGGACCCCGTTGCGCCGAACGGACGAACCACGGGGTGCGACCGTCCCTAGACCGCCGGTGGCGGCGTCGTGGCCTTGTCGATCTCCTGCAGCCGACCGTCGGCGAGCAGGTCGCGCACGGACGCCACGAGGAAGTACCCGGTGCCCCCGCCGGCCTGCCCGAACCACGGCACGGCGACGCCCTTCACCGCCGGCACCGGTTGCCGGACGCGATACACGTGGTAGTGGCGGTTCAGCCAATCCGGTGGCAGCGAGCGCTGGCCGAACATCGTGCCCGCCGCGTAGACGAGGTTGCCGCTCTCCGCCCCGAACCGGTCCAGTTCGGTCCCGGCGGGCAGCACGACGGCCTCCCGGTCGCGGAACAGCGACAGCGGCGGCTCGTCGGGCAGCGGCTGGATGTCCGCCACGGGCTGCACCACCGGCTGCGCGGCCTGCGCCCGGCCGCCGGCGCGCTCGGCGTCCCGGTCGTCGCGCCACAGCAGCTCGGCGAGCAGCACCTTCGCCGCGTCCACGGCGTGCTCGTAGACCTTGGGCCGGCCGTGCGGGCCGCGGTCGGCGTCCCAGAACTGGACCTGCCAGCCGGACGGTCCGGGCGCGGGCTCCAGCACCAGGGCGTCCGGGCGGGGCTCGACCAGGCCGTACTCGTGCTCGGCGACGCCGAAGTGGTCGAGGCGGGCCTTGAGCCGGTCCAGGGCGCGGCGGTCCGCGTCGGTGATCACGCGCGGGGTGTGCGGGGGCAGCGGCGCGCTCTCGGCCTGGCCGGTGGCGACGGCGGTCGCGGCGGCCTCGGCCTCCGGGGACACCGGCGGGACGGCGTAGCCGTTGTCGCGGATGTGCTGGACGAGCTGCGGCACCGGCGGGACGTGGTGGTGGCGCAGGTAGTAGGCCACGCCGCCGGACCACACCCAGGTGCCGTCGGTATGGAAGGACAGCGGCACGCCGGGGGTCGCGTCCGGGGTGAACACGTCCTTGCCGTAGGAGCGGGCGGCCAGCACGACCGGCGCGCCCTCCAGGTAGGCGAGGAGGTCGTCCAGCTCCTGCGGGTGGGGGCGGGGGCGGTCGGCGAAGGTCGGCACGCCCTGCGCGTCGAGGCCGTCGAACAGCGGCGCGGCGACCAGGTCGGCGGAGCCCTCGGCCGGGGACTGCACCGGGATCTGCGCGGTCGGCGGCTCGGAGACCTCGCCGGACCCGGGGGTGGACCCGGCCGGCGGCTCGGCGACCACCGGGGCGGCCTGCGGGTCGGCGGCGGGCGGGGCGGCAATTGGAAGCGTTCCAACGTCTCCGGGCGCTCGGAGAGCCAGCCGTAGAAGTCCAGGGCGGGCTTGCCGGTGCGGATCGAGTCCTCCAGGC
>NZ_JBEZBW010000090.1:0-34110 GCF_040647305.1 Saccharothrix sp. NPDC042600
TTTTTGGCCCAACCCCGGGAAAGTGTGGTAGCCCTTCGGGCAGGCCATACGGGGAGGACGGAAAAGCCCAAAAGCGGGCGCGCTTCGCGCGCCGGGAGGGCGGAAGCGCGCGCTGCGCGCGATCGGGGTCGGGTCTCGTGGTCTCGGTGGGGCGGTGAAAGGCGTGTGGTGTGGTGGGTTCCCGGTGGGGGAAGTGGTGGGGGAGGCCAGGGCCCCGCCGTTGGTCCTGGCCTCCACAGTTGACTACGGGATCACCCTAATAACGGTTCAATTCGTCACTCTGCGTAGCTGAGATCAACAGGCTGAGACCGGGAGATCACGCCGAGTGGCGGTTCGACCGTGCAGCACCAACGATTAGGTCACGTGCGGGCCGCCACGTGCGCAGTGGTCATTACTACGGGGTACGGTTCGCCACTCGGAACCCGACAACGCCGTCGGGAATGTCTGCTCGATGAGCAGGGAGGGAGACGAGCCGTGCGTCGTCGAATGCGTGGCATCGCGGTGGCCGCGATCGCGCTGACCAGCGTTCTGTCGATGGCCGCCTGTGCGAAGGACAACGGGGGCACCGGAACCGGGTCGACCAACAACGCGTCGGGTGGGTGCAAGCTGGCGGACAAGCCGGCCGCCGCCACCTCGACCTCGGGCAGCACGTCCGCCGACGAGAAGGTGGACGGCAGCGCCCTCAAGGTCGGCCTCGCCTACGACATCGGCGGCCGGGGCGACGCGTCGTTCAACGACTCCGCCGCGGCGGGCCTGGACAAGGCCAAGTCCCAGTTGGGCATCAAGGAGGTCAAGGAGCTGACCGCCGCGCCCAACGAGGCCGAGGACGCCAAGCAGACCCGTCTGCGCCAGCTCGCCAGCGAGGGCTACAGCCCGATCATCGGTGTCGGCTTCGCCTACGCCGAGTCGCTGAAGGTCGTCGCGCCGGAGTTCCCGAACGTCAAGTTCGCGATCGTGGACGGCGTCGTCGAGGGCGCCGCGAACGTCACCCCGCTGGTGTTCGCCGAGGAGCAGGGCTCCTTCCTCGCCGGTGTCATCGCCGCCTACCAGTCGAAGACCTGCCACGTGGGCTTCGTCGGCGGCGTGAAGATCCCGCTGATCGGCAAGTTCGACGCGGGCTTCGAGCAGGGCGCCAAGACCGCCGCGCCGGACATCAAGATCGAGAAGAAGTACCTGACCCCGGCCGGTGACTTCACCGGGTTCCAGGACCCGACCAAGGGCCAGGAGGCCGCGAAGGGCCAGATCGAGGCCGGCGCGGACGTGCTGTACCACGCCGCCGGCGCTTCCGGCAAGGGCGTCTTCTCCGCCGCCAAGTCGGCCAACGTCAAGGCCATCGGCGTGGACTCCGACCAGTACAACCAGGCCACCGTCGCCGAGTCCAAGGACGTGATCGTCTCGTCCATGCTCAAGCGCGTCGACGTCGCCGTGTTCGACTTCGTCAAGGCGGTCGCCAAGAACGACCTCGCGAGCCTGCCGAAGGTCTTCGACCTCAAGGTCGACGGCGTCGGCTACGCCGAGTCCGGCGGCAAGATCGACGCCGACCTGAAGGCGGTCCTGGAGGGCTACAAGGCCCAGATCATCGAGGGCAAGATCAAGGTCTCGGACAAGCCGACGAGCTGATCCTCGCCGTGCGCATGGGCCTCGCGAGCACCCACTCGCGAGGCCCATTGCGTGGTTTTAGGAGCCTGAATGAGCACTAGCACCCCTGCCGCCACCGACGCCGGCACGCCCGCCGTCGTGCTGTCGGGCATCACGAAGCGGTTCCCCGGCGTGGTCGCGAACAGCGACGTCCACCTGACCGTGCGGGCCGGCGAAGTGCACGCGCTGTGCGGTGAGAACGGCGCGGGCAAGTCCACGCTGATGAAGATCCTGTACGGGATGCAGCAGCCCGACGAGGGCACGATCGAGGTCGCGGGCTCCCCGGTCCGCTTCCGCAGCCCGGCGGATGCCATCAAGGCCGGCATCGGCATGGTGCACCAGCACTTCATGCTCGCCGACAACCTCACCGTGCAGGAGAACGTCGTCCTGGGCGCGGAGTCCCTGCACGGCATCGGCGGCAAGGCCCGCAAGGTGATCCAGGAGCTGGCGAAGTCCACCGGGCTGACCGTGGACCCCGGCGTGCTGGTCGAGCGGCTCGGTGTCGCCGACCGGCAGCGCGTGGAGATCCTCAAGGTGCTCTACCGGGGCGCCAAGGTGATCATCCTGGACGAGCCGACGGCGGTGCTGGTGCCGCAGGAGGTCGACGAGCTGTTCACCACCCTGCGCGGCATGCAGGCGCAGGGCTTCACGTTCCTGTTCATCTCGCACAAGCTGGACGAGGTGCGCGCGATCGCCGACTCCGTGACGGTGATCCGGCGCGGCACCACGGTCGGCACGGCCGACCCCAAGACCGTCAGCTCCCGCCAGCTCGCCGAGATGATGGTCGGCAGCGAACTGCCCAGCCCGGAGACCCGCGAGTCCACCGTCACCGACAAGGTGGTGCTGCGCGTGGAGAACCTCGGCCTGGTCGCCGAGGAGGGCACCCGGCCGGTGCTCGACGGCATCGACCTGGTGGTGCGCTCCGGCGAGGTCGTCGGCATCGCCGGTGTCGAGGGCAACGGGCAGACCGAGCTGGTCGAGACGATCATGGGCATGCGCAAGGCCCACCACGGACGGGTGCTGCTCGGTGAGCGGGACCTGACTCGGTTGGGCACGCTGGCCCGGCGCGAGGCCGGCATCGGGTACGTGCCCGAGGACCGCCACCGCCAGGGGTTGCTGCTCACGCAACCGCTGTGGGCCAACCGGATCCTCGGCTACCAGACCCGCACCCCGGTGTCCAAGGGCCAGTGGCTGGACCTCGCGGGCGCGAAGAAGGACACCCGGCGGATCGTCGACGAGTTCGACGTCCGCACCCCCGGCATCGACGTGCCCGCCGCCGCGCTGTCCGGCGGCAACCAGCAGAAGCTCGTGGTGGGCCGGGAGCTGTCCGGCGACCCGGTGCTGCTCATCGCGTCGCACCCGACGCGCGGCGTGGACGTCGGCGCGCAGGCGCTGATCTGGGACGAGATCAAGCGCGCCCGCGCCCGCGGGCTCGCGGTGCTGCTCATCTCGGCGGACCTGGACGAGCTGATCGGCCTGTCGGACACCATCAAGGTCATGCTGCGCGGCCGGTTGGTCGCCGACGCCGACCCGAGCACGGTGACCCCCGAAGACCTCGGCAGCGCGATGACCGGCGCGGGCGCCACGAGCCCCGCGGTGGAAGCCGTTCGCGGCGCGGACCTGGAAGGCGAGTGATGGGAATCCTGCGCGGCAAGCTGCTGCCGCCCGCCCTGGCGATCCTGTTCTCCGCACTGCTGTGCGGCATCGCGCTGGCGGTGTCCGGCGCGAACCCGGCGGAGGCGTTCGGCGCCATGGTGTCCCAGGTCGGCGAGGGCACGACCGCCGTGGACATCGTCAACAGCACCGGCACGTACTACATCGCGGCGCTCGCGGTGGCGATCGGGTTCCAGATGAACCTGTTCAACATCGGCGTCGAGGGCCAGTACCGGGTGGCCGCCGTCGTCGCGGCGGTGTTCGGCGGCTCGTTCGCCCTGCCGCCCGGCCTGCACGCCCTGGCGATCATCCTGGTGGCCGCGCTGGTCGGCGCGCTGTGGGCGGCGATCCCGGCGATCCTCAAGGTCACCCGGGGCGTGAACGAGGTCATCTCCACGATCATGATGAACGGCCTGGCCCTGGGCCTGGCCGCCTACCTGATCCGCGAGGACGTGTTCGGCGAACTGCGCGGCAACAACATCCGCACGCCGGAGATCCACGAGAGCGGCTGGGTGCCGGGCATCTCGTTCGGCGCGTCGGGCACGGTGTTCGGCCTGGTGTTCCTGGCCGCCGCGCTGGGCATCGGCTACTGGGTGATGATGAACCGCACCCGGTTCGGCTTCGAGCTCAAGGCCTCGGGCGAGTCCTCGACCGCCGCGGCGGCCGGTGGCGTGTCGGCGAAGAAGATGGTGCTGATCGCCATGCTGCTCTCCGGCGGCATCGCGGGCCTGGTGTCGATGCCCGAGATCCTCGGCCGCGACCACACCTACAACCTGAACTTCCCGGCGGGCATCGGGTTCTCCGGCATCGCGATCGCGCTGCTGGGCCGCAACCACCCGGGCGGCATCGCGTTCGGCGCGCTGCTGTGGGCGTTCCTGGACAAGTCGGGCCTGGCGTTGGACAACGTCGGCGTGCCGAGGGAGATCGTGACGATCATGCAGGGTGCGATCGTGCTGTCGGTCGTCGTCGCGTACGAGGTGGTCCGCCGGTTCGAGCTGGCCGCTGAACAGCGCCGGGTCGGCAAGGAGCTGGGGACGGTGACGGCGTGAGCGAGCTTGCGAGCGAACCAATGAACACAGTGCTTTGTGCTCTTGATCCGGCGAGCGTCAGCGAGGCGGCATCATGAGCACTTCGCTGATGAACCCGTCCGAGGCTCCTACGACGGTTCCTCCGCCGCGCAAGGCCCGGCGCATCCCGGGCTGGGCGACCGCGATGATCGGCGTGGCGGGCGCGGTGGTCCTGCTGTCCACCACGTCCTACCTGACCGGCGTGCCGCAGCTGACCTCCACGGGCACCATCCAGACCGCCGTGCGGCTCGCGCTGCCGATCCTGCTGGCCGGTCTCGGCGGCCTGTGGGCCGAGCGCGCGGGTGTCGTGAACATCGGCCTCGAAGGCATGATGATCATGGGCACGTGGGGCGCGGCGTGGGCCGGCTACCAGTGGGGCCCGTGGGCCGCGCTGC
This sequence comes from Saccharothrix sp. NPDC042600, assembly GCF_040647305.1. NCBI lineage: Bacteria > Bacillati > Actinomycetota > Actinomycetes > Pseudonocardiales > Pseudonocardiaceae > Saccharothrix > Saccharothrix sp. NPDC042600. Next base: position 4,754 of record NZ_JBEZBW010000090.1, read on the forward strand.
TCGCGGCGGCCGTGTTCGGCGCGCTGGGCGGCCTGCTGCACGCCATCGCCACGGTCACGTTCGGCGTCAACCACATCGTGTCCGGCGTGGCCATCAACCTGCTCGGCGCGGGCCTGACGAAGTACCTGTCCACGCTGATCTTCTTCCCGCTGTCGAACAACCCGCGCGAGTCGCCGTCGGTGCCGAAGTTCGACACCTACTCCGCCGCCGGGCTGTCCGACTGGCTGGGCGAGCTGGAGGCCGAGCAGCGGGTGGGCCTGTCCGACGTGGCGGGCATCCTGCGCGGCCTGGTGACCGGCGTGTCCCCGTTGACGATGCTCGCGGTGGCGCTGGTGATCGGCAGCTACCTGGTGCTGTGGAAGTCGCGGTTCGGCCTGCGGCTGCGCTCGTGCGGCGAGAACCCGGTGGCCGCGGAGTCGTTGGGCGTCAACGTCTACCTCTACAAGTACATCGGCGTCATCGGGTCCGGCGCGCTGGCCGGCATGGGTGGCGCGGCGCTGGTGCTCAACCCCGGTCAGCCCGGCTACCTGGAGGGGCAGACCAACGGGCGCGGCTTCATCGGCCTCGCCGCGATGATCTTCGGCAACTGGCGGCCGGGCGGCCTGCTCGGCGGCGCGGCGCTGTTCGGCTACGCGGACGGGTTGCAGCTGCGCAGCGGCGGCAAGACGTTCCTCGCGCTGATCTACGGCGCGGTGCTGCTGCTGGCCGTGATCGTGATCTGGCAGCTCGTGCGGCGGCGCTGGTTCGCGGCGGCGGGCGGCGTCGTCGCGGCGGCCGCGCTGTACGCGGTGTACTACAGCGTCGACGAGGTGCCCAGCGAGCTGACCACCTACGCGCCGCACCTGGTGACGTTGATCGTGCTCGCCGTCGCGTCGCAACGATTGCGGATGCCCGCGGCGGACGGTGTGGTGTACCGCCGTGGTTGACGTCGACTGGGACGACCTGAGGGCTCGTGCGGTCGCCGCCGCGCAGGCGGCGTACTGCCCGTACTCGGGCCTGAAGGTCGGGTCGGCGGCCGTGTGCGACGACGGGCGGATCGTCGTCGGCTGCAACGTGGAGAACGCGTCCTACGGCGTGGGCCTGTGCGCGGAGTGCACGATGGCCGGCCAGTTGCAGCTGACCGGCGGCGGCCGGCTCGTCGCCGTGGCGTGCCGCGGCGGTGACGGCGGACTGCTCATGCCGTGCGGGCGCTGCCGCCAGCTGCTCTTCGAACTGGGCGGCTCGGACTGCCTGGTGGACACGCCCTCGGGCGTGCTGCCGATGAGCCGGGTGCTGCCCGACGCCTTCGGACCAGGGGATCTGCCATGAGTTTCACCGCGGTCGACGTCATTCGGGCCAAGCGGGACGGCGGCGTGCTGTCCGACGCGCAGATCGACTGGGTGGTGGACGCCTACACCCGCGGCGTGGTCGCCGACGAGCAGATGTCCGCCCTGGCCATGGCGATCTTCCTCAACGGCATGACCGCCGCCGAGACCGCGCGCTGGACCCGGGCGATGGTCCTCTCCGGCGAGCGGCTGGCGCTGGACGTGGGCCGCCCGACCGTGGACAAGCACTCGACCGGCGGCGTGGGCGACAAGATCACCCTGCCGCTGGCCCCGCTGGTCGCGGCGTGCGGCGCGGCCGTGCCCCAGCTGTCCGGCCGGGGCCTGGGCCACACCGGCGGCACGCTGGACAAGCTGGAGTCCATCCCCGGCTGGCGCGCCCAGCTGTCGGTGGCCGAGGTGACCGCGCAACTGCGCGACGTCGGCGCGGTGGTCTGCGCGGCGACCGAGGGCCTGGCGCCGGCGGACAAGAAGCTCTACGCGCTGCGGGACGTGACGGGCACGGTCGAGGCCATCCCGCTGATCGCCAGCTCGATCATGTCCAAGAAGATCGCCGAGGGCGCCGAGGCGCTGGTGCTGGACGTGAAGGTCGGCTCCGGGGCGTTCATGAAGACCGAGGAGCAGGCGCGGGCGTTGGCGCAGGCGCTGGTGTCCATCGGCGTGAGCCACGACCTGGCCGTTTCGGCGGTGCTGACGGACATGTCGGTGCCGCTGGGACGGGCCGTGGGCAACGCGGTCGAGGTCGCCGAGTCGGTGGACGTGCTGCGCGGGTCCGGCCCGGCCGACGTCGTGGAGCTGACCCTGGCGCTGGCGGCGGAGATGTTGGCTCGGGCCGGGATTTCCGCTGATCCGGCGGCCGTGCTGGCGAGCGGTGAGGCGTACGAGGTGTGGTGCCGGATGATCCGGGCGCAGGGCGGCGACCCCTCGGCGCCGTTGCCTGTTGGCGGGCACAAGCACGTCGTGGAGGCGCCCGAAGACGGGTACCTGGTGTCGCTGGACGCGTACGCGGTCGGTGTGGCCGCGTGGCGGCTGGGCGCGGGGCGTGCGCGCAAGGAGGACGCCGTGCAGGCCGGCGCGGGGATCCTGTGCCTGGCCAAGCCGGGTGACCGGGTGTCGAAGGGCCAGCCGTTGCTGGAGCTGCGCACCGACACGCCGGACGCGGTTCCGGCGGCGTTGGCGTCGTTGGAGGGCGGCTGGTCGATCGGCGAGTCGGCTCCGGCGGGTCGGCCGCTGGTGATCGACACCATCCGCGGGTAGTCGTCAGTTCGCGGGCGTTGTCGAACTGGAACGGCACGTTGGTGCTGTGGAGCCACGGCACGTACGGCTCGCCGCCGTCGCGCATCGCGCTGACCGACCAGCCCGCCACCGAGGACTACCTGCTGGCCCGCGGGTACGCGCTGGCCGGGTCGCAGTTCAAGCACCCGGTGGGGTGGTCGATCGAGGACGGGTTGCGGGACCAGATCGCGTTGCTGGACTGGTCCGGGCGCGAGATCGGGGTGCCGCGGCGGACCGTCTCGGCCGGTGAGTCGATGGGCGGGGCGACCGCGACGGTGCTGGCGGAGCGCAACGCGGGGCGGTTCGCCGGGGTGTTCACGATGTGCGGTGCCGTGGCCGGCGGCGCGGCGTACTGGAACTCCGGGCTGGACGTGATGTTCGCGGTGCGGACGTTGCTGGGGGCGGAGTTCGACCTGGTGTCCCCGCGCGACCCGGCGGCGAACGGGGAACGGGCGTTCGAGGCGGTGGCCGCGGCGACGGACCCGGCCGGGCTGGCGCGGACGTCGTTGCCGGTGGGCGTCGCGCCGTGGCACTGCCGTTCTGACCGACCGCCGCACACGCGAAAGGCCCGGCTCGCTCCCCTCCCAGGGAGGCCGGGCCTTGTCAGCGCGTCCGGGGGCCGGTCAGGCTCCTTCGGCGGTCAGGTCGTCGTCGTCCACGTTGCGGTTGTCGGTCGGCTTCGGGCCGTTCTTCCGGGTGCGCCGCTGCGGCCGGGGCAGGGCGGTGGGCGGCGGGGGCGGGGTGGGGGAGCCGCCGCCGAGGATGAGTTCGGCGAAGGTCGCCATGGCCTCGTCCAGCTGGCCGCCGATGCGCAGTTCCGACTCCTGGTTGCTCTTGCGCACCATCTGCGCGAGCGAGTCGGAGTCCGGGCGCGCCGACAGGGTGCCCTCGACCTTCGCGATGCCCTGCTCCACGACACCGGTCAGCTCGCCCAGGCGCGCGGCGAAGTCGTCCTCGACCGCGTCCAGGCGGGTGGTCATGGTGTCCAGGCGCGAGGTGACCTGCTCCAGGCGGGCCGCCAGGGCCTCCAGGCGATCGGTCGCGTCGACCTGCTCGCGGGTCTCGTCCAGGGCCGCGTGCAGCGCCTCGCGGGCCTCGTCCAGCTTGCCGTGGACGGTGCTGCGGGTGTCGGCCAGCGACGCCGCCAGGGTGTCGCGGGTCTCCGCCACCGAACCGGCCAGCGCGTCGCGCGTCTCGGCCAGCGACCCGGCGAGCTGCTCGCGGGTCTGCTGCAGCGACGTGGAGAACGACTCGCGCGTCGAGTTCAGGTTGTCGCGGGTCTCGTCCAGGCGGCCGTGCAGCGCCGACGACGTGTCGGCCACGGACCGGGCCAGCGCCTCGCGGGTGCCGTCGAGGTGCTCGTGCACGCCCTCGTCCACCTCGTCCAGGCGACCGCGCAGCGCGACCTCCAGCGCCTCGATCCGCTCCCGCAGGGGACCGGTCACCGCGCCCGGCACGGCCTCGACCTTGCCGTCCTGCTTGTCCAGGTGCAGTTCGAGGTCGTCGAGCCGCTTGTGGATGTGGGAGAGCTTGTCCTCCAGGCCGTCCATGCGGCCCGCGACGCCCTCGAACCGGCCGGCGACGCCGTCGAGGCGGCCGTCGAGCTGGGCGAACGGCTTGGCCAGCTTGTCGACCAGCCCGTCCACCGCGCGGCCGATGCCCTGCACGGCGTTGTCCTGGGCCTCCAGCTTGGCCAGCGCCTCGTCCAGGCGCTCGGCCAGCACGCTGACCTCGGTGCGGTCGGGCAGCTCGGACAGGCGCTTGCGAACGGAACCCAGCGACTCCAGCGGGGACATCCGCGCGTGGATCTCGTCCAGTGCATCGAAGATCTGCTGCTGTTCGCTCTCACGGATCTCCGCGGCGCGCGTCAGCATGTTGCGCATCCGATCGAAGGACATCGTGGAGTTGTTGTTCTCGTTCACGGCTTCGAATGCCTTCGTCCAGGGGAGGGGAGACCTCCGGGAGCCTAACCGCGTCGGGGGCCCCGGCTGTACCACCCCCCGGCCCGAACTGCCTCCTCGGCACAGGTCCGTACTCCGTTCGGGTGACGCAGGCCGACCCTACTCGAAGGTAACCGGCGGCGCACCCCCGAGTGCTGTGGGTGACGATCCGCCGGGCGAGTGACTCAAGCCCGTGGATCGGTCGCGGAAAGTTCTGCATCACGAGTGCACAACACCGGAAGGGCCATCCGAGAGGGTGGTTCTCGCCACGCGGGATGACTCCGGGGTGATCTTACCGGGCATGATCATCGCCACGGTGGAACCGTCACGGCGTGTCGCGGGTACGGTGACCGCCATGTCAACCCCGCTTTCCCCGGAGGCCCTCCGGCGCGCGCCCAAGGTCGTGCTGCACGACCACCTCGACGGTGGCCTCCGCCCCCAGACGGTGATCGAACTGGCCGAGGCCTCCGGCCACCAGGGCCTGCCGACGACCGACCCGGTCGCGTTGGGCGCCTGGTTCCGCGACAACGCCAACTCCGGCTCCCTGGTCCGCTACCTGGAGGGCTTCGCCCACACGTGCGGCGTCATGCAGGACGAGGCCGCGCTCGTCCGCGTCGCCTCCGAGGCCGCGCAGGACCTCGCCGAGGACGGCGTCGTCTACGCCGAGATCCGGTACGCGCCGGAGCTGTTCACCGAGAAGGGCCTGTCGCTGGAGCAGGCGGTCGAGGCCGTCCAGGAGGGCTTCCGCCAGGGCGAGGCCGCCACCGGCCACCGCATCCGGGTCGGCACCCTGCTGTGCGCGATGCGCCAGAACGACGGCTGGCAGCGCATCGCCGACCTGGTGGTCCGCTACCGCGACCAGGGCGTGGTCGGCTTCGACATCGCCGGGCCCGAGCTGGGCTTCCCGGCCGACCGCGAGCTGCCCGCGTTCGAGTACCTGCGCGAGCAGAACGCCCACTTCACCATCCACGCGGGCGAGGCCGACGGCCCGGAGTCGATCTGGCGCGCGGTGCAGCACTGCGGCGCGGAGCGCCTGGGCCACGGCGTGCGGATCGCCGAGGACATCGACGGCGACAAGGTCGGCCACCTGGCCGCGTACGTGCGCGACCGGCGCATCGCCCTGGAGATGTGCCCGACCTCCAACATCCAGACCGGCGCGGTGGCGTCGCCGGCCGAGCACCCGATCAAGCGGCTGGCCGACCTGGGCTTCCGGGTCACGGTCAACACGGACAACCGGCTGATGAGCGACTGCACCATGTCCGGCGAGTTCGGCGTGGTGGTGGAGCAGTTCGGCTTCGGGTGGGACGACCTGCACCGGTTCACGGTGGACGCGGCCGACGCCCTGTTCCTGCCGCTGGCCGAGCGCAAGGCGCTGATCGAGGACGTGATCACGCCCGGGTACGCCGCTCTCCAGCGGTAAGGGTCCGTCCGAAACGACGAAGGGGCTCCCGCCGGCACGCGGCGGGAGCCCCTTCGTGAGCGCCTCTAGTGGACGCGGAGCCGGTCCTCGAAGGCCGCGACCAGCGTGCGCCAGGCCGCCACCTCCTTGTCGAACGGCGCGCTCGGCGCGAGCCGCGTCGGGTCCGGCTTGAGCACGTAGGACACCAGCCAGCCCAGCGACTCGGACTGGTTGAGCGCCACCTTCACGGTGTCGTCGTGCGCCCAGTCGCCCGCGTCCTCCAGCAGCTCCACCGCGAGGTCGAGCTGGGTCGGGTCCACGGCGTCCGGGCCCTCGGCGATGTCCTCGTCCAAGCCGGTGAACACGTAGACGTTGTCCGGGTCCACCTCGACCTCCAGGTCGCCGCCGGTCGCCTTGACCACCAGCTCACCCCACGTGGACACCTCGGCCAGGTCGCTGTCGTCCGCCTCGACCACGAACCGGGACAGCGCGCGCGGCGAGCCGAACACGTCGATCTTGCCCTTGCGACCCAGGAACAGCGGCTGGTCGTCGAGGTAGCAGCGCAGCGTGTAGTACTCGCCCGCCCCGGTGATGATCTTGATCGGGTCGATGCCGACCTCACCCCAGAAGCCGACCGGCTCGTCGCCGTCCTCGTCGTCCTCGTCGTCGTCGGAGTCCGAGGCGACCGCGACCGCGTTCTCCTCCTCGAACGCCGCCAGCTCCTCCTGCGCGACCTTCAGCGCCGGCTCGTCCACGTCGGGCGTGGTGACGACCTCGTCGATCGCGTCGAGGACCTCGTCCCACTTCTCCGCGACGACCTCGGCCAGCTCCGTCCACAGCGCCTGGCCCTCGCGGCCGGTGAACGGCAGCGTGCCCTGCGGCAGCAGCGCGAAGCCCTCCGCCGAGTCGAGGATCTCGTGGACCTTCTCCAGGTCGCACACGTCGGCCAGCGACCGCACGATCGACACCACGTCGGCCAGCTCGCCGATCACCCAGGTGTCGGGCTCCTCGGCGACCAGCTCCGGCACGCCCACCAGGTCGAACTGGTGGTTGTCGTCGGGCGACAGCTCGCCGACGGACAGCCCCGGCACCACGTGCCACGCCGGGTGGTCGGTCAGGTCGTGCTCTTCGGCCGTGCGCACGAACGCCGCGAGGTGCGCGGCGTCGGGGAAGGCGTAGAGGTCGTCCTCGTGCCCGAGGAAGGCCTCCCACTCCTCGCCCTCTTCCCGCCAGCGGGGAGCCCACAGGGTGACCACATCACCCTGGGTGAGTCCCAGCTCGATCGGGACGATGTCCTGAGCCATCCGACCTCCCGGTCACGCCATGCCCCTTTGGATGCGGCCCAAAGCCTACGGGGTCGAGATCCACCTACCGCCGTTGACCACGGAAAGGGTCGGCGAAGAAGTCGTCATCGTCGTCGTCCTCGGGCGGCGGGGCCGGTCGGGACCTCGGCGCGGACGTCTGCTGCCCGGCCCACGGCGGAGTCGGCCGACCCGACTGCGGGGGCGCTCCCCGAGGCGGCTCGCCCGGAAATGTCGGTGCCGCGTGAGACGATCGTTCCGGGGGCCGGAGGCCGCCGGTGTGCTGCTCGGCTTCGGCTCGGCGGGCGAACGGGGAAGGTCCCGCGAAGTCCTCGATCGCCATCGCCATGCTGTCGCCCAGCGACTTGGCCAGTTCGTTGTAGCTGGTCTGCACCGCCGCGTCGACCGCCAGCCGCGCGGTCTCGGTCACCAGCCTGCCCACGGCGTCCGGTCCTTGACCGAGAGCCGCCGGCTGGATGCGGACGGCCTTCAGCGCGCCCACCGCGGACGCCGTGACGGTCACCAGCCCGGACGGGTGCGTCGCCGTCCCGACCACTCGCGCCAGCACGTCCGTCAGCCGGTCGGCCGCGGAAATCCGCTCCTCTTGAACGCTCACCGCGGCCCCCTCAGGTACGAGTCGCCGAAGTCGTCCTCGACGCCGCCCGCCGGGAACCCGATCTCGGTCAACGCCTTCGACGTCGCCGGGTCCACCAGCCGCGCCAACGACTGGCGCATGCGGGCCGCCGCGTCGGCCGACGCCCGCGCCGCCACCCGCACGATCTCGGCGCCCAACGCGTCCGCGCCCATGTTCAGCGCGGCGGGGGAGACACGGATCTCCCGCGGTGGCGCGCCGGGCGCGCTCACCACGGTCACCGCGCCGTCCGAAGAGGACGCCCGGCCGAACACCGGCCCGGTGCGCGCGATGTGCCGCGACACCTGTGCTTCCACGTCCGCGACCCGCTGGGCCGCGCGCTGCGTCTCGTCCACGTCCTCAGCCCGTCGGTCGGTAGAAGCCCATGAAGCCCATGCCGATGTTGTCCGTGCGGATCGGGTTCACCTGGACCGGGTCGCCCGCCTCCACCATCTGCCCGTTGCCGATCACCATGGCCACGTGCCCGTCCCACACGACCAGGTCGCCGGGCAGCAACTGGCCCGGCGGCACGGACGCGCCCATCGCCTGCGACGACGCCGGCCGCGGGATGTCGAACCCCGCCTGCCCGTACGCCCACTGGGTCAGGCCCGAGCAGTCGGTGCCCTGCGGCGGGTTCGCGCCGCCCCACACGTACGGGGTGCCCAGCGCGGACAGCGCGGCGCGCACGGCCCTCGCCGCGGTCTCGTTGGGCGCTTCGGCGCTGCTGCCGTCGGGCAGGTTCACGCCCACGCCGGTGCCGGGCTGCGGCGGGATCGCGACCGGCAGGCGCGGACCCGACGGGCCGCCACCCCCACCGCCGCCTCCGCCGCCTCCGCCACCGCCGGAGCCGCCACCGGAGCCGCCACCGCCGCCGGTGCTGCCGGGCGAGGACGGGTCGCGCCCGGCGTCGTCGACCGACGACACCCTGGTGTCACCGCCGGACTCGACGCCCAACGGGTCGCCCAGCCCCTTGAAGTCCGGCTTGGGCAACGCCTTGAGCCGGTTCGCCACGTTCGTCAGCTCGGTGCGGACGCGGTCGAGCTCCTGCTTCGACCTGCCCTCGTACTCGCGCGCCTTGGCCACCACGTCCGCCGCGACCGCGAGCACCGCGCCGATCCCGCCGAACAGCGACGCGGCGACGGCGGCGGCCAGCCGGGGCTGCGCGTAGCCGGTGAAGTCGTCGATCAGGCCCTGGATGGCGGTCTTGCCGGAGTTGACCGCGTTCACCGCCGTGGTGGCGGCGTCCTGGGTCGCGGTCGCGTTGCGGGACAACAACTGCACGCCGCTGGAGAACGACGTGACGCGCCCCTGGAACGCGGTCGCCTTCTCGCCGTACCAGGTGCCCAGCACGGTGTTGGCGGCGCTGGTGTGCCGCCCGTCGACCTCGGTCAACGCCGAGGCGGCCCGCCCGAAGGAGTCCGCGGCGCGCGTCGCGCCACCGGTGTCGCCCTCCAGCTTGGCCAGGTCGTCCTTCATGGGCTGGATCAGGGAAGCCAGGAAGCCGGCTACGTCGAACATCCGCTAGACCCGGTACGCGCGGTTGAGGGAAGCGCCCTGCTGCGCCTCCTGCTCGGTGTAGGCGGTGGCGGCCCCGGACACGGCGGTGGCGAACGCCGACAGCCCGCCGGCCGCGGCGGCCACACCGTCCACTTGGGCCTGCGCCGCCTGCTGGAACGCCGCCCCCAGGCCGACCTCGTCGCCGATCCTGCCGAAACTGCCCGCGGCGAGCGACGTCGTGCCGGCCAACGTGGACGTGCCGATCGCGCCGACCTCGCCCGCCAGGCCCGAAGCGGTGCCGCTGTAGGCCCTCAGCGCCGCGGTGTCGACGGCGAAACCCGAGTTCACCCAAGCCCCCCTACTGGTGCTGCTGACGACCGCGATCCTGCCCGATCCGACCCGGTCCCGTCGGGCATTCGGGCAGATCCTCCCCTGATGGGCGGTACCCCGCGCCCCGTCCGCACCTGATCATGGGTGCGTGGGAGCACTGCGCCATTGGGAGCGGATCGTGGCGTGGCTCGCCGACCACGCCCCCTCGACCGCCGCCGCGTTCATCGCCCCCGAGGACGCCGCCGCCGTCGAGGCGCTGGAGGTGGCGAGCGGTCTCGCGCCGCCCGAGGACCTGCGCGCGTGGTGGGCCGTGTGCGGCGGCACCGAGAACCTGGCGTTCGCCGAGGTGCTGCCCCCGTTCTACACGCCGCTCGGCCCCACGAACGCGCTGCGCTCGTGGCGGCTCAAGGAGCGGTTCTGGCCGGCCGACCTCGACTCCGAGGCGGGCACCCCCACGATCGGCTTCCACCCCAAGTGGCTGCCGATCGCCTTCGACGGCTGCGGCGACGCCCTGGCGGTGGACCTGCGCCCCGGCGTGCTGTCCGGGTGCGTGGTCGAGTGGGACCGCGAGCGCGGCGAGATGCTCAAGCCCGAGTGGACCAGCCTGGACGAGATGCTCGACCAGGTGGCGACGGCCCTGGAGCACCGCGGCCGGCTCGGCCACTGCGAGCCGGTGATCACCACCGACGGCCGGTTGACCTGGCGGACGGACTGACGGCGAAGGCCACGTTCCGGTATCATCGAGGTTACGGGTTTTCGCTGGTCAGGCGCTGTGGGGGCGGGTATGGCGGACGTGCACGACGTGGCCGCGGCGGTGCTGCACGCCACCGGCCCGGAGTCGCCGATGAAGCTGCAGAAGCTGCTCTACTACGCCCAGGCCTGGCACCTCGCGAAGTACGACGAGCCGATGTTCGACGCCCGCATCGAGGCGTGGCGGCGCGGGCCCGTGGTCCCCGAGGTCTACCACCGGCACCGCTTCCAGACCCAGGTCGGCGAGTGGGACGAGGGCGACCCGCGCGGCCTGTCCGACCGCGAACGCGCGGTGGTGGACGACGTGGTCGACCGGTACGGCAAGTTCAGCCGCCACGAGCTGAGCGACATGGCCCACGCCGAGGGGCCGTGGCGCGAGGCGCGCGGCGACCTGCCCGAGTCCGAGCCCAGCAGCGCCCCCCTGTCCAACGAGGCCATGGCCCGCTACTTCCGCCGCCTGTTCCGCGACCCGGAGCAAGCGTTTGCGGACGCCGTGGCCAGCGTGCGCCTGGAAGGGTTGGACGTCCCGGCGGAGACCGAGCGCACGATGCGCGAGGTCGCGGCGGGCGAGTTGACCGTCGAGGACGCGATCGCCCGGGAGATCGAGGCCATCCGCAACCGGTGACCTCGGCCGACCCCTACACCGACCCGACCACCGGCGTCCTCCGCAACCACTTCGGCCTCACCGACCGCGCGGAGTGCGACCGCGCCGAGGCCCGGCTGAGCGCCCTGCGCCTGGGCGAGCTGGCCATCACCCCGTTGCCGGGGCTGTACGACCTGGCCCACCTGCGCAAGTTCCACCGGCACATCTTCGGCGACCTCTACCCGTGGGCGGGGGAGGTGCGGCGGGTGAACATCACCAAGACCGCGACCTTCGCGGCGTGGCAGCAGATCGAGCCCTACGCGCACTGGCTGTTCGGCGAGCTGAAGAAGGAGCAGTACCTGCGCGACCTGGCCGGACCGGCGTTCCTCGACCGGTTCACGCACTACTTCGCCGAGGTCAACGCGCTGCACCCGTTCCGGGAGGGCAACGGCCGCACGCAACGGGCGTTCTTCGGGCAGTTGGCGCTGGAGGCGGGCTGGGTCGTCGGGTTCGGCTCGCTGGAGCCGGTGGCGTTCGGGTCGGCGTGCCGGGAGTCGATGAGCGGGTCGTCGGCGCCGTTGCGGGGGTTGCTGGCGGAGGTGACCCGCCCGGCACGGGCACAATGATCGTCATGCCGAAGGTCTTCGTCGCCGGACCCGTGTCGTGGAACCGCCTGGTCGAGCTCGACCGCCTGCCCGAACCGCGCCCGCACACCGTCTTCGCCCGCGGCCACCGCACGGTCCTGGGCGGCACGTCCGCCGGCAAGGCCCTGAACCTCGCCTACCTGGGCGCGGAGGTCACCCTGCGCACGGTCGTCGGCGACGACGAGGAGGGCCGCCGGATCACCGAGGTCCTGACGGCGGCGGGGGTGGAGCTGATCGCGGAGACCGTGCCGGCCAGCGAGCAGCACCTGAACCTGATGACCCCCGAGGGCGGCCGGCTGTCGATCTACCTCGAACTGCCGTCCCTGACCACGCCCGAGCACGACTCCCGGGCGCTCGCGGCGTTGGCAGCCGCCGACGCGGCCGTGATCGACCTGGCCGACCCCGCGCGGCCCTTCTTGGCGATGGCGCGGGAGCACGGCGTCCCGGTGTGGTGCGACGTGCACGACTACGACGGGAAGTCCGCGTTCCACCAGGACTTCGTGGCCGCCGCCGACCACCTGTTCCTCAACGACGACGGCATGCCCGAGGCCGAGTTGCTCGCGTTCCTCGAAAAGCACGGCCGCGCGGTCGCCACGCAGGGCGCCAAGGGCGCGACGGCGGTCGTGGACGGCGAAACCCACCACGTGGACGCCGTGCCGGTGCCGCGGATCGTCGACACCAACGGGGCCGGGGACGCGTTCTTCTCCGGCTACCTGGTCGCCCACCTGTCCGGCGCGGACACGCCCAACGCGCTGCGGGCCGGCGCGGAACAGGCCGCGCGCTGCCTGGCGTCCCCCGACCTCGCGCCCGCGAAGCCGGGGGACTGACCGGTCACACCCCGATCGGGTGCCAGACGGTCTTGGACTCCACGAACGCGCGGATGCGGGACAGGTCCGGCTCGCGGGTGAAGTCCTCGGCCGGGCGGGCGCGCAGCACGCGCTTGACCGTGCCCGCCGCCGACTGCTCCAGGTCCGCCCGCAGCGCCTCGGGCGCGCCGGTCAGGTCCAGGGCGTTCACGTCGGCGTGCGAGGCCAGCCACGGCGCGATCTCCGCCGTGCGCCCGGTCAGGACGTTGACCACCCCGCCCGGCAGGTCGGAGGTCGCGAGCACCTCGGACAGCGTCACCGCGGGCAGCGGCCGGTCCTGCGAGGTCACCACGACCGCGGTGTTGCCCGCCGCGATCACTGGCGCGACCACGCTGATCAGGCCCAACAGCGACGACTGCTGCGGCGCGAGCACCGCCACCACGCCGGTCGGCTCCGGCACGGAGAACGAGAAGTACGGCCCCGCCACCGGGTTCGACGCGCCGAGCACGGTCGCGATCTTGTCGGTCCACCCGGCGTACCAGACCCAGCGGTCGATCGCCGCGTCCACCAGGGCCTGCGCCTTCTTGACCGCCACGCCCTCGGCCGCGGCGACCTCGGTGGTGAACTGCTCGCGCCGGCCCTCCAGGACCTCCGCCACCCGGTACAGCACCTGGCCGCGGTTGTACGCGGTCGCGCCGGACCAGCCGGGGAAGGCCTTGCGGGCGGCGGCGACGGCGTCGCGGGCGTCCTTGCGGGAACCCTGGGCCGCGTTGGCCAGGAACGCGCCCTTGGTGTCGGTCACCGGGTAGGACCGGCCCGACTCCGAGCGCGGGAACGCGCCGCCGATGTAGAGCTTGTAGGTCTTGGCCACGGAAATCCGCTCAGACATCGAGGTACGCCTCCAGCCCCGTGCGACCGCCCTCGCGGCCGAAGCCCGACTCCTGGTAGCCGCCGAACGGGGCGGTGGGGTCGAAGCGGTTGAACGTGTTGGCCCACACCACGCCGGCGCGCATCTTCTGCGCCGCCCACAGGATGCGCGAGCCCTTCTCGGTCCAGATGCCCGCGGACAGCCCGTACGGCGTGTTGTTCGCCTTCGCCACGGCCTCGTCCGGCGTGCGGAACGTCAGCACCGACAGCACCGGCCCGAAGATCTCCTCGCGCGCGATCCGCATGGCCTGCGACACGTTGGAGAACACCGTGGGGGCGAAGTAGAAACCCTTCTCCGGCAACGGGCACGCGGAAGTCCAGCGCTCCGCGCCCTCGGCCTCGCCGGACGCGGTCAGCTCCTGGATCTTCGAGAGCTGCTCGCGCGAGTTGATCGCGCCGACGTCGGTGTTCTTGTCCAGCGGGTCGCCCACGCGCAGCGTCGAGACCCGCACCCGCAGCTTCTCCAGCAGCTCCTCGGCGACGGACTCCTGCACCAGCAGGCGCGACCCGGCGCAGCACACGTGGCCCTGGTTGAAGAAGATGCCGTTGACGATGCCCTCGACGGCCTGGTCCAGCGGGGCGTCGTCGAACACGATGTTCGCGGCCTTGCCGCCCAGTTCGAGGGTCAGCTTCTTGCCGGTGCCCGCGAGCTGCCGCTGGATGACCTTGCCGACCTCGGTGGACCCGGTGAACGCCACCTTGTTCACGTCCGGGTGGTTCACGACGGCCGCGCCGACGTCACCCGCGCCCGGCAGGATGTTGACCACGCCCGGCGGCAGGTCGGCTTGCTGGATGATCTCGGCGAGCACCAGCGCGGACAGCGGGGTCGTCTCGGCCGGCTTGAGCACGACGGTGTTGCCGCAGGCCAGGGCGGGTGCGATCTTCCACGCGGCCATGAGCAGCGGGAAGTTCCACGGGATCACCTGGCCCGCGACGCCCAGCGGGCGCGGGTCGGGACCGAGGCCCGCGTAGCCGAGCTTGTCCGCCCAGCCCGCGTGGTAGAAGAAGTGCGCGGCGGCCGTCGGGACGTCCACGTCCCGCGACTCCTTGATCGGTTTGCCGTTGTCCAGCGACTCCAGGACGGCCAGCTCGCGCGCCCGTTCCTGGACCAGGCGGGCGATGCGGAAGATGTACTTGGCGCGTTCGGCGCCGGGCATCTTCCCCCAGACCCGGTCGTAGGCGCGGCGGGCGGCCTTGACGGCCTTGTCCACGTCGGCGGCCGAGGCCGTGGAGACCTCGGCGAGCACCTCCTCGGTGCCCGGGTTGACGGTCTTCAGCGGCTCACCGCCGCCCTCGACGAACTGGCCGTCCACGAACATCCGGTAGTTCGGCTTGAGGTTCGCGATGTCCCGCGACTCGGGCGCGGGCGCGTATTCCCACATGATCAGTCCACCGTCACGTAATCGGGGCCGCTGTAGTGGCCTTCCAACTGGGTGCGCCGTTGCATCAGCAGGTCGTTGAGCAGCGTGGACGCGCCGAACCGGAACAGCTCGGGCGTCAGCCACTCCGGCCCGGCGACCTCGTGCACCGCCACCAGGTACTTGATCGCGTCCTTGGTGCTGCGGATGCCGCCCGCGGGCTTCACGCCGCGCAGCTGCCCGGTCCGGGTGTGCCAGTCGCGCACCGCCTGGAGCATCACGTGCGTCACCGGCAGGGTCGCGGCGGGCGTCACCTTGCCGGTGGAGGTCTTGATGAAGTCGCCGCCCGCGAGCAGGGCGAGCCAGGAGGCGCGGCGGACGTTGTCGTAGGTGGCCAGTTCGCCGGTCTCCAGGATGACCTTGAGGTGGGCGTCCCCGCAGGCGTGCTTGACCTGCACGATCTCGTCGAACACCTGGCCGTAGCGGCCGGACAGGAACGCGCCCCGGTCGATCACCATGTCGATCTCGGTCGCGCCCGCGTCCACGGCGAACGCGGTGTCCTCCAGCTTCACCTTCAGCGAGGACCGGCCGGACGGGAACGCGGTCGCCACCGACGCCACGTCGATGCCCGTGCCTTCGAGCTCGCCGACCGCCGTGGCGACCATGTCCGGGTACACGCACACCGCGGCCACCTTGGGCACCTCGGGCCGCTCCGGGTCGGGCCGCCGGGCCTTGGCCGCGAGCGAGCGCACCTTGCCGGGCGTGTCCGCGCCTTCGAGCGTGGTCAGGTCGACCATCGAGATGGCGGTGTCGATGGCCCACAGCTTGGCGGCCTTCTTGATGCTGCGCGTGCCCAGCCCGGCCGCGCGCTGTTCCACCCCGACCTGGTCGACCCCGGGCAATCCGTGCAGGAAGCGGCGCAGCGAGGCGTCGTCGCGCACCGCGTCCGCGAGCGCCGGCGGCAGCGACGGCGCAGTCGATGTGGCAGCCATGGCCCGAGTCTAAGCGGATTGGGACGCCCGTCCTAAGTGAAGCCGTCCGCGCTGGTCAGCGGCTTTTGTCGGGGGTTGTTCGTACGATCGGGGCAGGCTTTTCGCACCGTCCCGGACTATGGAGTCGCCATGACCACCCTGCCCGACCGGCCCCACACCGCGCTGCTCGTGATCGACGTGCAGAAGGGCGCGGTCGACGCCGCCCACGACCGCGACGCGGTGGTGGCCAACATCCGCACCCTGGTCGACCGGGCGCGCGCCGAGTCGGTGCCCGTGGTGTGGGTGCAGCACTCCGACGACGACATGCCGGAGGGCAGCGAGAGCTGGCAGTACGTGCCCGAGCTGGAGATGCGCGCCGGCGAACCCGTGGTCCACAAGAACTACGGCGACTCGTTCGAGGACACCGACCTGGAGGCGGTGCTTGCGGCCCGCGGCGTGGGCCGGCTGGTGGTGGCCGGGGCCCAGACGGACGCGTGCATCCGGTCCACGCTCCACGGGGCGCTGGTCCGCGGCTACGACGCCACGCTGGTGGGCGACGCGCACACGACCGAGGACCTCAGCGCCTACGGCGCGCCGCCGCCCGCCCAGGTGATCGCGCACACCAACCTGTACTGGAAGTACCAGAGCGCGCCGGGCCGCAAGGGCGGGACGGTCAGCACGCAGGAGGTCACCTTCACCGGCTGACCGGCCGCGTCAGGGCCTGCGGATGGGCGTCGTGACGGGGTCCTCCAGCAGCGGTTCGGGGGCGGCCTGGGCGGCCGTCCCCGTGCGCTTGAGCTTCTGCCACGGCAGCCGGGCGCCGGCGATCGCGGTCACCACCGACTGGATCACCACCAGGTACATGAGCTGCCGGTAGACCACCGGCTGGAGGAGCACCGCCCACAGCGGGCGCAGGCTCTCCCGGTCCAGCCGGAACGCGATGACGGCCGGGACCAGTTGCAGGACCAGGAAGCCGAACCACGCCCACGCGCCGCGGGCCGGGTCGGTGAACAGGCTGAGCACCGCGAACACGTCGATCGCCGGCGCGAGCACGGGCAGCACCACCTGGTAGAGCGCCAGGTAGGGCAGGCCCCGCCGGCCCAGCCGACCGCCCAGGCCCCGCTCGAACACCGCGCCCCGGTGCTTCCACATCGCCTGCAACGTGCCGTAGCACCACCGGTACCGCTGCCGCCACAACTGGCCCAGCGACGCCGGCGCCTCGGTCCACGCCCGCGCCGACTCCCGGTAGGTGACGGCCCAGTCCGCGCGTTCCAGGGCCATGGTCAGGTCGGTGTCCTCGGCCAGCGTGTCCTCGGGGACGCCGCCGACCTCGCGCAACGCGCTCAACCGGAACCCGCCCACCGCGCCCGGCACCGTCGGCATGCACTGCATGACGTCGTACATGCGCCGGTCGAGGTTGAAGCCGATCACGTACTCGATGTGCTGCCACCGGCCCAGCAGCCCGGTCCGGTTGCCGACCTTGGCGTTGCCGGACACCGCGCCCACCCGGGGGTCGGCGAACGGCTGCACCAGCTCGTGCACGGTGTCCGGCTCCAGCACGGTGTCGCCGTCGACCATCACGACCAGCTCGGTCCGGCAGTGCCGCAGACCGGTGTTCAGGGCCGCCGCCTTGCCGGCGTTGGGCTGCCGGATCAGCACCACCCGGGGCAGGCCGAGGCTCTGCACGACCTCGCTGGTCCGGTCGGTGGACCCGTCGTCCACGACGATGACCCGGACGTCCGCGGTGCTCGCCAGGATCGTCCGCAGGGTCGCCTCGATCCCGGCTTCCTCGTTGTACGCGGGCACGATCACGGTCACCGGCTGGGGCGGCAGCGTCCGGGCGTGCCGGCCGGGTTTGCGCCGGGCGTGGATGCCCGTGGTGCCCAGCAGCAGCACGGCGCGCAGCAGGGCCAGGACCGCCGACACCACGACCAGCCAGCCCATCAGGTCGGTCGCGAACCCGGCCGCGCGCACCGCCAGGGACACCGCGACACCGGCGGACCGCTCCACCGGACCGGCCTCCTGCACGGCGTCGGTCAGGCCCAGCGCGTCGCTCGCGGTCCGGAACTGCCGGCCCTGCTCCTTCAACGCCGGCACCAGGCGGTCCAGCGCGGCCACGGTCTGGGCGCGGTCGCCGCCGCCGTCGTGCATCAGGACCACGGCGCCGCGGTCGTCCTTCGGCGTCGCGGCGGCCGCGATGGCGTCCGCGCCGGGGTTGCGCCAGTCCTCGGTGTCCAGGTCCGACAGCAGGACCAGGTGCCCGGACGCCACGACCCGCTCCACGGCGGCCAGGTCGTCGTTGTCCAGCGCGTCCGGCGTCGCCGAGTACGGCGGGCGGACCAGCGTGCTGGTGCGGCCCACCGCGCCCGCCAGCGCGAGCCGCGTCTGGTCGAGTTCGAGGCTGGTGCGGGTCTCGCCGATCCGGCTCAGGTCCACGTGGGTGAACGTGTGCAGGCCCACCTCGTGGCCGTCGGCGACGATGCGTTCGAGCAGGTCCGGGTGCTGCGCGGCGGCCACGCCGGTGACGAAGAAGGTGGCCTTGACGTCCTCGCGGCGCAGCACGTCGAGCACCTGCGGCGTCCAGCGCGGGTCGGGGCCGTCGTCGAAGGTCAGCACGACCGTCCGGTCCGGCGCCGCGCGCGACACGAGCTTGTCGCCGTCGGTGCCGATCAGCGGGCCGCCCGCGCGCAACGCCTCGGGCACGTGGTTCGCGGGTCCGGCGACCGGGGCCTCGCCCTGGCCGACCCGCTTCACCACGAACAGGTCCAGCAGCAGCAACGCCAGCAGCACCAGCATCGACAGCGTCAGCAGCACCCAGTGGGCGCGCGGCGACGGGCGGGCCATCAGCCCTTGCCGGGTGGTGTCGGCCGGTTCGACGCGCCCGGCGGGTCGGCGCGCCTGCTCCCGGGCGTGCTCGGCGGGGTCGGCTCGGCGGTCGTCGTGACCGCCGGCGCGCCCGCCGCGGTCGTCCGGGCGGTGGTGCCGGCCGCGGTGGTCGGTTCGGCCGCGTCGGTGGTCGTCGTCGTGGTCGGCGGCGCGGTGGTCGTGGTGGGCGCGTCCTCCGCGGCCGGGATCGGCAGCAGCGACGACGGCTTCACCGGGCCACCGGACAGCGCCACGACCAGCAGCGCCACGTAGACGAGCACCCCGGCGACGGCGACGCCGATGAGCAGCCGCAGCACGCGGCGGCGGCGGCCGCTCGGGTCCACGAAGACCGGGGTCTGATCAGTGGTGGTCGTCATTCGACATCGCAAGGGGCGGGGGCGGGGACGCCGAAGACTAGCCCGTCACACGAGCGGGTGAGAAGCGGGTCTCAGTCCTCCAGTTCCTCGCGCTGGTGGCCCTTGAGCTTCTTCCGCTTGGGCCGCCGCACCTCGACGCCGGCCATGATCGCCACGCCGGTGATGCGCACCTCGGGACCACCCGGCACGGTCGGCGTCTTGTAGGTGGTGTCCTCGAACGCGCCCATGATCCCGGCGCCGTCCACCCGCACGGTCACGTCCTCGGGCACGAAGATCTCCACGCCACCCCAGAACGCGAACACGTTGATCGTCGTGTGCTGCCCCACGAACCGCGCCCGCGTCAGGTCCAGCCGCACGCCGCCCATGATCGCGACGACGCTGTGCGTGGCCGGCACGACCCAGTCGCCCTTGCGGTCCACCCCCGACCAGAACGCGATGGACGTGGACGGCCCGGACGTGCCCGCGATCCGGTTCGACGGCAGGTGCGACTGGTGGGGCTGGACCTGGTGCACGGGCTGCGGGACCACGATCCCGGTCATGCCGAGGTCCGCGGTGAGCGGCACCAGTTCCCCGTAGGTCTTGGCGGCGTAGACCTGCCCGAGCCGCTCGTCCAGCTCGTGCAGGTCCAGCCGACCCTCGCCGTGCGCTTTCTGGAGCACCTTGGCGACCTGCTCGCGGTCGGCGTCCGAGGCGCGCATCCGACTGGGGTCCGGCACCAACTCGTCACTCACCAGGGTGAGTCTAGGAGGGCCACCCCCGTTTGACGACCACCCGCGTGATCGGCCGGCGCGTGCCGACCGGTCACCCGACGAACCCCTTGCCGGGCAGCGGCCGGCCGGGGGCGAGCGCGCGGATGTGCGGGTAGTGGGCGTCCAGTTCACCGGCTTCGAACCGCACCTGCTTGACCGCCCAGAACACCCGCTCGTCGGACCCCTTGTAGTGCCCGTCGGGCAGCAGGACGACCTCGCGCTCGCCGAGCACGACGGTCCCGATCTCCTCCCCGGTCGCGGCGTCCCAGAACCGCACGGTGCCGTCGTCGCCACCGGTCGCGATCCGGCGACCGTTGGGGGAGAACGCGACCGCCCTGGCCGCCGCCTGGTGGCCGCCCACCACGAACCGCAGCCCGCCCCCGACCTCCCACACCCACGTGAAGCCGTCGGCCATGGCCGCCGCGACGAGCGTGCCGTCCGGCGAGAACGCCAGTCCCCGCACCGCCGTGTGGCACTCGATCACGCTGATCACGCCGCCGTCCACGCCGGCGACGCGGACGGAATCGGCGGCTCCGGTGGCCACCAGCCGGCTGTCGGGGGAGACGGCGATCGCCCCGATCTCGAAGGGGTGCTCGGTCAACGGGCGGGCGGTCCCGCCGGTCATCAGCGTGGCGGACCCGTCGTCGTGGGCGAGCAGCACGTGCCGGCCGTCCGGCGAGTACCGGGCGAGGACCACGTCCACCGGCTCGTCCGGGGGCGGGAACGGGATGTGCGCGCCGGTGTCGCCGTCCCAGAACGCGATCGCCTCGTCGTCGTCCGCCGTGACGACCAGGAGGCCGTCCGGGGAGAACGCCGCCGACCGGAAGTGCGCGCCCTCGATCCGGGCCGCCCCGCTGGAGTCGCCCAGGAGCCAGATCGTCGCCTGCCCGGCGCCGTTGGTGGTGACGGCTTTCGAGCCGTCCAGCGCGAGGTCGAGCGTCCGCAGTCGGTCGTCGCGGTAGGCGAAGGCCAGCTCACCGGTGACGAGGTCCAGCACCCGGAGCAGGTCGCCGCACGCGATCACGAGCTGCCGACCACCCGGCGTGAACGCCACCCCCGCCACCTCCCGTTCGGGCCTGGTCACCTGGGCGACAACGGACTCGTCCGCGTCCTGGCCCGGCACCCAGCCGATGGTCGGGACGAAGGCCATCGGCTCGGTCGGCGAGAACGCGGTGCCCGTGCCGTGCCACGGCCACGTGCGGACCGTCCGTCCCGCGGTCAGGTCGTACAGCTCGTCCACGTGCGCCCGCCGGAACACGACCAGGTCGCCGTCCGGCAAGGACTGGCTGCGCCACACGCCGCCGCCCGCGGGCTCGATCACCACCTCGGCCTCGTCCCGACCCGCGACCGCCGCCTCCGCCAGCTCCTCCCGCTCCGCACCCCGGACACCCAGCAACGCCGCCCGCCGCCACCGGCTGCCCGCCAGCAGCGCGCCCTCCAGGCTGCCACCCACCACGACCACCCCGGACAGGTCGGCGTCGCGCAGATCGGCCCCGCTCAAGTCCTTGTCCACCAACCGCTGCCCGCTCAACACCGCCCCCCGCAGGTGCGCCCCCCGCAGGTCGAGCCGGCCCAGGTCCGTCGCCCGCAGGTCCACACCGGACAGTTCCAGCCGGGTGGGCGCGTCCAGGCGCTGCACCACCGCCGTCGCGTTCTGCTTCTCCACCGCGCCGGCGTCCACGTCGGCCAGGACGCCCCGCGCCCACGCCACCGCGACCCCGTGCCCGGCCAGGTCGCACAGGAAATCCACCATCAGCCGGGACATCCGCCGGTTCGTCACGCCCGGAGCCGCGCCCGCCCGCAGCCGGTCGGCCCCGGACAGCGCGACCAGCCACTCCATCACCGACTGGTGCACAAACGCGAACCCGTCCTCGGTGCGCACCAGCAACGTCCCCGACCCCAGGGCGTGCGCGGCCTGGTCGATCGAATAACCCCGTTCCGCCAACCGGTTCAGCGTGGACACCACGGTGTCGGCCAGGTCGCCCGCCTGGATCGTGGTCGCGGTCGTCTCCCACAGCCGCAGGGCCAGCGCCGTGCACGCCGCCAGCCGTTCGGCGAACTCGAACGACGGGGTGCCGTGGCGGTGCTCCTGCCGCTTGGACTCGTACAACAGCCAGAAGTCCACCAACTCGCGGTACAGCTCCGCCGCGCTGATCCGGCCGTGCTCCCGGCGGACGTCGAGCAGCCGGTCCTCGTGCAGGTCCGCGATGAACGACAGCATGCGCGGGTTGCGGGACAGGCCCAGCAGGTCGTTGATCGCGCCCAGCAGCGCGAACCGCCGCCGCGCCCGCTCGGCGTCGCCGCGGTAGTGCCGGGTCAGGAAGTCCAGGATCTGGTCGTCGGTGAAGTCCTCCAGCAC
This sequence comes from Saccharothrix sp. NPDC042600, assembly GCF_040647305.1. Lineage (NCBI taxonomy): Bacteria > Bacillati > Actinomycetota > Actinomycetes > Pseudonocardiales > Pseudonocardiaceae > Saccharothrix > Saccharothrix sp. NPDC042600. The sequence continues at coordinate 26,838 of NZ_JBEZBW010000090.1, forward strand.
CACGCTGCGGCTGGCGCTCAACGCCGACACCTGCCGGCCCAGCGCGGTCAGCACCTGGCTGGTGGACCGGAAGTGCTGGCTGCGGCTGGTCAGCACGACCTTCGCCCGGTCCGTCACGGCCTTGAGCAGCGTGCCCAGGTAGTCGGCCGCGTTGTCGTAGCCGACCCGCAGCTCCAGCTCGTCGAACCCGTCGAACAGCAGCGCCAGCCGCCCGCTGCCGATCATGTACCGCAGCTTCGCGACGTCCACCGCCTCGACGCCCTCGCGCACGAGGTGCTGCGCCAGCAGCTCGTCCAGCGTCGGCGCCTTCTCCAACGACCGCAGCTCGACCAGCACGGGCAGCACGCCGGGCAGGTGCCGCGGCAGCTCCCGGGTCAACTGCCGCAGCAGGAACGACTTCCCGCGCCCGAAGTCGCCCAGCACCACCACGAACCGCGCGGTCTCGCGGCCCAGCCAATGGACCACCCGCGCCAGCACGTCCTCCCGCACCTCCGACGTGCCGACCACCGCGTACCGCTGCGGCACGTACAGCTCCGCCGGGTACACCAGGTCGTCGGCCAGCCGCCGCGCCTGCCGCGCGACCAGCGGGCGCAGGTCCAGCAACCCCTGGTACTCCACGAAACTGCGCAGCCGGACGCCCCTGCGCCGCGCCGCCAGCACCAGGTCGGCGGGCGCGGGCGGGCCGCCGTAGACCAGCTCGGACGGCACCGTCGGGTCCGCCGCCGCGAACGAGCCGTGCACGCCCGTCACGAACGCGTCCAGCCGGTCCGGCGCGGCCTCCGCCACCACCCCGACCGGCCACTGCTCGAACCCGCCGCCCTCCCGCGGCTTGGACACCCGCAGGTAGGACAGCTCGGCCAGCGGCGTCACGGTCGCGGACGGGTGCGCCACCCGCGTCGCCTCCAGCACCCGTTCGAAGAACGAGTCCCGCGCCGGCGCGACGGCGTCGAGCCGGCGGTCGCGCGGCCCGAACGTGCCGGTGAACGCGGGCCGGTCCGGGGTGTCGGCGACCCAGCGCCCGTCGTCGCGGTCGTAGTGGTGCGCGCGCCGCGTCGCGCCGTCCGGGCCGAAGGCCACCACGTCGAACCACGCGCCGTCGTCGCGCCCGCACAGCACGGCGTTGACGTCCAGCCTGGGCGGCGCGGCGCGGTGCACCACGCCCAGCCGCAGCCACGCCCGCCGCCGGAACTCCCGCAGCCGCCGGTTCACCCGGGTCACCTGCGCCTCGCCGGCGTCCGGCACGGAGTTCTCGTGGCTGAGCGGGATCGTCGAGTTCACCCCGGCCACGACCACGGAGATCCCGGCCAGCTCGAACACCGACCACGGCTCGTCCGGCGTGAACGTCGCCGCGCCGTCGTAGAACGCGTCGAACGCCGCCGCGAACGGCCCCCACTTCGGCCAGTACGGCGGCACGGGCGTCCGCTCCAGCGCCTCCTCCTGCGCGAAGTAAGCCTTGCACGCCAACAGGTTCACGTCCCGCGAGCCCGGCACGACGACCACCCGCGACCGCGGCAGCTCCACCGCCTCCGCCAGGTGCGCCAGGAACCGGAACCCGCGCTCGAACTCGCTCGGCCGCGCCGCCGCGGTCAGGTCGCCGGAGAACACGACCAGGTCCGGCCGCACGTCGGCCACCGCGTCGTGCAGCCGCCCGAACCAGGGCGCCTCGTCGTCGCCGAACCGCGTCGCGCCGGTGTGCAGCACGGTCACCGCGTCCCCGCGCCGCTCGCGCCACCGCTCCGGCCACACCGACCGCAGCCGGTCCGCCGTGATCGCGTAGCTGTCCTGCCCGGCGGTGGTCACGACGACACCCACCACCCGGCCGGTCTCCGGGTCCCACACCGGCCCGCCGCTGTACCCGCGCTGCACCTTCAGCGCCGACACGCTGTCCAGCTGCAACAACCCGCCCGACACCCGCCCGCGCACGACCGCCCGCACCCACGCCCCGTCCGGCCGGTCGCGGGGGAACCCGAACACGTCCACCGGGTCGCCCGGCCGGGGCGGGGTGGTGATCAGGTGCGCGGGCTCGACGCCGTCCGGCGCGGCGAACGCCAGCACCGCCAGGTCACCGCCCGCCGAACCCTCCCGCTCCGGGGGAGGCGTCCACGACGCCACCGAGGCCATCGCCGCCGCGCCCGGCAACGCGGGGAACTCCACCCGCACGGCCGCCATCGGCCGCTCCTGGGCGTGCAGGTCCAGCCCGGCCGCGAGGTTGACCACGTGCGCGCAGGTCACGACGTGCGTGCGGCTCAGCACCACACCGGCGCCGACGGTGCGTCCCGAGCCGTCCACGAACCGGGCGACGGAGGGCGGTAAGGAGCCGTCGGGCACCGCCTACCTGTACCACATACTGTCTGACCATGGACGTCCTCGTCGTCGATCACCCCCTGGCCCGGGCGCGGCTCACCACGATGCGCGACGCGCGCACCGACAACGCCGCGTTCCGCGCCGCGCTGCACGAACTGACCGTGATGCTGGTCTACGAGGCCACGCGGAACGCCCCGGTCGCCGAGGAGCGCGTGCACACCCCGGTGGCCCGGACCACCGGCTACCGCCTGGCCAACCCGCCGCTGCTGGTCCCCGTCCTGCGCGCGGGCCTGGGCATGGCCGACCAGGCGCACAAGCTGATCCCGGACGCCCAGATGGGCTTCGTGGGCCTGGCCCGCGACGAGGAGACGTTGCAGCCGACGCCGTACATGGAGTCGCTGCCGGAGTCCCTGGCGGGCCGCCCGGTCTTCGTGCTGGACCCGATGCTCGCCACCGGCGGCTCGATGGCCTACACGATCCGGCTGCTGACCGACCGCGGCGCGACGGACGTGACGGCGGTCTGCGCCCTGGCCGCCCCGGAGGGCATCAAGCACCTGGAGGACTCCGGCCTGCCGGTCCGCCTGGTCACCGCGAGCATCGACGAACGCCTGAACGACTCCGGCTTCATCGTCCCGGGCCTGGGCGACGCCGGCGACCGCCAGTACGGCGCGGTCTGACGGGGGACCGCGCTGCGCACACCCCGTGCGCAGCGCGGTCCCGCGGGATCAGCTCAGCTCGGCCGCGTGTTCGGCCGCCCACTCGGTGAGCGTCCGGCCCCGCCGCCCCACGACCTCCTCGAACGTCGGCCACACCGCGGGCGGCTCCTCGTTGAACTGCGCGTGGTAGCCGAGGATGTACTCCGCCACGTCGTACGGCAGCCCCACGTCCCGGATCAGCGACGCCCGCGCCTGCCCGTAGGTCAGCGCCTCGAACCCGATGTCCCGCCCGAGGCCCGCGCCGATCGCCGCCGCCTGCTCCCGGATGGTCAGCGACTCCGGACCGCTCAACGGGTACGCCTTGCCGGCGTGCCCGTCGTCCAGCAGCGCCCGCACGGCCACCTCGGCGATGTCGGCCTCGTGCACCGGCGCGCCGGGGGCGTCGGGGTAGGCGTGGCGGACCACGTTCTCGTGCTTGATGCTCGACGCCCAGATGAGCTTGTTCGACATGAACTCGCCGGGGCGCACGTGCGTCCACTCCTTGCCGGACGCCTCGATCGCCTTCTCCACCGACTCGTGCAGCTCGTAACTGCCGGGGCGCCGGGTGGTCACCGCGTCGCTGGACAGGAACACCACCCGCCGCAGGTCGCGGCCGCGGTCGAGCAACGCCGCCGCGAGACCGGCCGCGTCGGCGGACTCCAGCACGGCCAGCAGGAACACCGCCGTCACGCCGTCCAGCGGCACCTCGTCCGGACGGGCGAGATCGCCCTTCACAGTCACGACGCCCGCCGGGAAGCCCGCCTTGTCCGGGTTGCGGCTCAACGCCCGGAATTCCGCGCCCTCCTTCACCAGTTGCGCCACGACGTGCCTGCCGACGTTGCCGGTCGCGCCGGTCACCAGGATCGTCACCGTTCCCCCTCGTGGATCGGGTATTCAAGTTTGAACACCGGCACGCTAGCGCGCCCGTCCCACCCGCCGCACATGCAAACTTTTGCACCAACTGTGAACGGTGAGCCGTAGCGGAAGTGGTCGGGATGACCGGATTCGGCCGAACGGCCGTAGAGGTGGTCTAGACCTCAGCCCTACCGTGGTCTGGACCACACAGCCGCCGCCTCCACCCGCGAGGAGAAGCATGTCGAGCAGGAGATGGGTGCTCCCCGCCCTCCTGGCGTCCGCGCTCACCGTGTCGCTCGTGCCGCACGCCGCGGCGCACGACCGCAGCGAGAAGCGGACGGTCGGCTACTACACGAACTGGGCGGGCTACGACCGGAACTTCCTGGTGAAGAACCTGGTCGACAACGGCACCGCGCCCCGGCTCACCCACCTGAACTACGCGTTCGGGTTCCTCGACGAGACCGGCAAGTGCGTCAGCTCCGACCCGTGGGCGGACTACCAGCGGCCGTTCTCCGCCGAGCAGAGCGTCAACGGCAAGGCCGACGAGGCGGGCCAGCCGCTGCTGGGCAACCTCAACCAGCTCAAGCAGCTCAAGGCCAAGCACCCCAGGCTGCGGGTCAACATCTCGCTCGGCGGCTGGACCGGGTCGAAGCACTTCTCCGACGCGGCGCTCACGCCGGAATCCCGTGCGGCGCACGTGAAGTCGTGCATCGACCTGTGGCTCAAGGGCAACCTCGTCGGCGCCGCGCCCGGCGCGGCGGCGGGCGTGTTCGACGGCATCGACCTGGACTGGGAGTGGCCCGCGAGCCCCGGCGCGCCGGGCAACGTGGTCCGGCCGGAGGACCGCGAGAACTTCACCGCCCTCCTGGTGGAGTACCGCAAGCAGCTGACCGCGTTGAGCTGGCGGACCGGCAAGCGCTACGACCTGACGGCGTTCCTGCCCGCCGACCCGGCCCAGGCCGACCGCGGCTTCGAGATCCCGAAGGTGTTCTCGTTGCTGACCTTCGCGACCATCCAGGGCTACGACTACCACGGCGCGTGGGACCCGTTGACCAACCAGCAGTCCGCGCTGCGGACGCCGGCGGCCGACCCGACCACGCCGAAGTTCAGCACGCAGGTCGCGATCGACCACTACCTGCGCCGCGGCGCGCCGCGCGGCAAGACCGTGCTGGGCGTGCCGTTCTACAGCCGGGGCTGGACCGGTGTGCGCAACGAGAACAACGGCCTGTTCCAGCCCGCGGCCGGTCCCGCGCCCGCGACCTACGAGGCCGGGTACGAGGACTACCGCATCCTCAAGGCCCAGCTCGGCAAGTTCACCGTGCACCGCGACCCGAAGGCCGGGCACGCGTGGCTGTTCGACGGCACGACGTTCTGGACGTGGGACGACCCCGTGGAGATCAAGCGCAAGGGTCGTTACGTGGCCGAACGCGGCCTCGGCGGCGCGATGATCTGGTCGCTGGACGGCGACACCGCCGACGGCGAGCTCATCCGCGCCCTCAAAGACGGGCTGTCCTGACCGGGACGGTCCACCGGGGTCCGGGGAGGTTTCGCGGCGGCCTCCTCCCCGGACCCCACCCCTCCCGCTCCGCTAGGAGCGCTTGCGCCAGCCCTCGATGTGGGCGCGGATCGCGCGCTCGTAGGCGGGGGCGATCTCGACGCCCGGGGGCAGGTTGCCGTTCAGCTCCAGGCTGACCAGGCCGTGCACCATGCCCCACATGGCCAGCGCGATGTGTTCGAGCGGGGCGTCCACGAACAGGCCCGACTCGACCGCCCGGCCGACGTTGGTGACCAGCGGCGTGAACGTCTCCGCCGCGGCGGCGTTGGTTTCGTCCGATGGGGTGAAGTTCGGGACGACCTTGCTGAACATGACCAGGTAGAACTGCGGGTCGGCCAGGGCGCTGTCGCGGTAGGTTAGGCCGATCCGGACGATGTCCTCGACGGGGTCGTCGGTCTCCGGCAGTTCCGCGAGGCGGTCGCCGAAGCGCCGGAAGGCCTCTTCGTAGAGGGCGTCGAGGAGTGCCGGCTTGCCGCCGAAGAGCGAGTACACGGCCGTGGTGGACGTGTTGACATCCGCCGCGAGCCTGCGCAAGCTCAGTGCGCCCGGTCCTTCCGTGGACAGCAGTTCGCCCGCGCGGTCCAGGAGGCGGACGCGGAGGGCGTCGTCGTGGGTCTTCGGTCGCGGCACCCCCGCATTCTATCGCAACAGTGTTATAAAACTCGCTCTAGCCAGTGTGGTATCAGGTTGGTACCGTGCTGGACATGGCGATGACCCTGCGTCTGAGCGACGAGGAGAACCGGCGGCTCGACGAGCTGGCCGCGGCTGAGGGCCGGTCGAAGCAGGAGGTCGTGCGGCTGGCGCTGGCCGAGCGGTGGGCCCGGTTGCAGAAGGAGGAGCAGCTGTCCGAGGTGCTCGGGCGCGTGCTGCCGAAGTACCGCGGGTTGCTGGACCGCATGGGTTCGGCCTGAAGGTTCATCCATTCCCGATCGAGTGAAGTGCCCTGACGTTCGAACAGGTGTTCGATAGTCTGGGTTCATGCAGCTCAATCGACGTAGTCCGCTCCGTTCCCTCGTGGTCCGATGCGAACGGGCCCGCCGCCGGTGGGCGCCCCGGTATGGTGCGCCGTTGAAGATCGGGCCGTGGCCGGCGTGCACCTCGGTGCGCCGCGCGGTCGACACCATCCCCGACGCCGGTAGTGCGGTCGGGTTACACGGACCTGAAGTGGTGGGTGGAGGTGCCGGAGGCATCCCGGACGAGGCGTGGCCGCGCCGAAGTCCCCGCCGCTCAGGACAGGGAGCGCGTCAAGCAGTGGTCAACTACCTCGACGCCGGCGACTTGCTCGTGCTGGCGACCGCCGTCACCGGCGGGGATCTGGTCGTGCGCGACTTAGGTCTCCTCGATTCCGCAGCGCACCGGCCCCGGGCCACAGTGCTCGGCGTCGAGGCATACGACACGCTCTGGCTGAAAGCCTCGGCCCTGCTCGACTCGATCGTGCGCACCCGGCCCCTGGCGGAGGGCAACTGGCGGCTGGGCTGGGTCGCGGCGGTGACGTTGTGCGACATCAACGGCTGGTGGATAGACGCGGAGGAGGACGAGGCCCTGGACCTGGTGCGAGCGCTGGGCCGGGAACAGATCGACGTCCCGGACATGGCCGCCCACCTGGAGGCGTGGAGCACCCCGAAGGACGACTAACCCACCCACCCACACCACCACCGCACGGGCCACTCCGGCTCGGGCGGCGATGGGCCACGCACGTGCGGGCTCGGGCGGCGATGACTCGCGCGCCGGCGACCCGACCCGCCGCGCCCATGCCAGGCGAGCCGCCGCGCCCACCGCCACCAGCTTCACACGCCCGCCCGCCCGCGCTGCCCGCCCGCGCTGCCCGCCCGCGCTGCCCGCCCGCGCTGCCCGCCCGCGCTGC